>DAOWFF010000072.1 GCA_030638105.1 archaeon
TTAATTTTTGAGGAGTCGTAAATGTTTGCTAAATTTCCGCAGGTGTCTAAAAAATAGACCTCTTCTTTTCCTTCAACACATGTTGTTTGTTCGCTTGGTCCGCAAATAGTTCCTAATTTTTCAGCAGAACATAAATAACCTTGGTGAAAACTCACATCAGAATTTTCAGAGATTGATTCCATTTCTTTGCATTCTTTTTGTGTTAAAAGCCGACAGGTCTTTTCAAATTCCTTTTCAAAAACGCACGCCCCAATAATATCAGAAGTTACAGTTGCCATACATTCAAATTCATTTTTAATATCACTTCGGAAATTTGTTTGAACTCCTGAAACAGCAGAGATTCTTTTGCAGGCAGTCAGGGTCTGGGGGAATGCTTGATTTGGCAAAATGCAACAACCGATTTCGCACTGAGGAATTTCGCATTTTGCATTGTTTTCCCAAACACCTCCTTCAACATTACAGGTTTTTTGGGGAGTGTTTGGCGAACATTCTCCAGAGTGGCTGTCATAACAACAACCCAATTTACAATAAGAAGTTGACTCGCAGGATGTTGGGTGGCTCTTGCATTTTTCCCCTTCACAAACATCTCTTGTTTCACATTTTTCTTGAGGAGAATCCATACACCAAACGCCTTCTATTGTTTTCTCACAGCAATATGAAACACTCTGGGCAAAAATAAAATTAATTGCTAAAATTCCAAATAAGAAAATTACAGCGAAGGTTAATATTTTTTTTATCATTTAGTAAAACCCATAACCAGACGGCCATATCAAACTCCGCGAGGCGAATTGAAATTTATTTTGATTGTTTCTGTCTGTTAAAATGTAGATTGCTGTGCCGTCTGTTTTCAGAATTTTCTCAACTTTTAAATCCCTGTATAAATCCATATAAATTGTTATGTCAGCGTCGCCGTAAAGTGCTTCCCATTTTAATATGCTGTTAGCAATGCTCACTAATTCATAAAGATTGTTGTTCAGGACCACTTTGAATGATTTGAATTTTTCTGTTGAGTCCTTTGTTAAAGTCAAAGAATAATTAAATGTCGCGGAAATTCTTTTTGGAAGCAGTTCAACATCTATCTCGCCTCGCCCTAAATCCACTTCATAATTTTCTTCTTCATAACTTGTTTTCAAGTCGTCAAAACATTCATTTACTTTTTCCTTGATTCCAGTTTCAATTTCCGACTCAATATGCTTTTTCAAAAGTGGCTGTTGCATTGTGCAGGTTTTGTAAAACTCCTCGGTGAAACAGATATAATCTATTTTTTCGTTTTCATAAACAACATAATTTGTTGGCTCTGAACTTCCGCCCTGCAAAGATAATTTTTCCACGCTGTTTTTTATTTCGTCCTCTATGCAGGTCTGAATAAACACCTGAGGATTTTTTAATTCCGGGTTTGTATCTGTTTTAATTTTTGGATAAAACATGTAAATCAAAATTCCGACAACAATAATCATTATCGCGATAATCACAAAAATCGTAACCTGTGCTTTTTTATTTTTCTTAAAACCGCCAACTCTTTTTTCCATAACATTATAGAATATTCTTATTTATAAATATTTCATATTGGGGGGAGGGGAATTAAATAAAAAATTACCTCAGCATATTTTGATATTGTTCTTTTAGTAAAGGAACAACATGTTTGTATTTTCTTTTCATTCTTTTTTTACATTGCTCTACTAAAAAATTACGATATTTAACTTCTTGTGAATCCTCAAAAAGTTCCCTCTTCAAAAGTACCCTGGAAAACCATAATCTCCAATCTTGAGGATCTGTTCTAACTAAAGTAAAATTATCTACAAGCATTTCAATAAATTCATCAAGACCCCCAGAACCAGAACATTCTGTTATAAAGCCATCTTCGTCTTTTAAAAAGTAAGAGACCTCATAGTCCTCTTGTTTTTCTAAATCTTCAAAATTAATTTCTCTTCCTCCAATTGGTTGACAATAATTTTGTTCTCTGCGTCCACAAAATGTTACTTCAAGTTTTGCTTTTTCCATTTTATCTTCCTAAATTTAATGATATTTCTTAGAATTCAATCTTTATAAACTTTTCTACTTGTTACCACTTTCTTGTTACTCTAAACTAAAGTTTGCCAAAAGAGTTAATCCTCTACTCGAACCAACGCTCGTCACTGGATTATCTGTTTCTCTCGCGTTAGTCCTCGGTCTCGACTCTTGGAGCAAGAATAAAACTTAGTTCCATATTTTCTGCCCTGAATTCTACTTTCAAAGGGTGGTCGTTTGCAAAATGTAGGATTGTTTTTTCGCAGAGTTTTGATGCCTTTATGAATTTTGACAGGTATTCTAAACTATATCTTGACTTGCAGTTTTCTGCATCTATTTTTGCTTCGTCGCCAGAGAATTCTGAACTTGCAGAGTTTAAAGATTTCGCTTCAATGATGAATTTCCCTTCTTCAACTATGAACGAACACGCGTCAGAAACAACTCCGCAGTCCTCAATTGAAGAAACCAAATCAACAGAGTTTAGCTCAACCCTTGAACTGAATTCCAAGCTCGGCATTTCCTTGTCCTCGCTTTCTATGTCTATCAAACCCAAGGTGAAATTTCTTTTAATTCTGTCCTGAATTTGAATTTCCAGTAAATTTTCTTTTTTTTCTAAAATCAAAGAACTTCCAGCACCGCATCTTTTTAAAATTCGTTTTAAATTATCCAAATCAATTCCCAAGACCTCGGTTCCTGTTTCAAATTGAGAGAACGCGGTTTTAGGTAATTTAAATCCGACCATTGCGACATTTGCTGGGTCTATTGCTGTGATGCTCATGCCGAATTCATTTACTTTTAGTCGGACTTCTGTAACCAGTTCTGAAATCAGTTCAACTGGTTTTGACAGCAGGACGGGATTTTCTAATTTAAGTAACATCTTTGTGAAAATATAATTTATTTTTTAAGTATTGTTGTGTTGCGCAAGTAATTATATAAATCTTTCATCTTTTTGTGAAGTATGGAAAGCATCAGGGAAAAAAGAATTAGAAAAATAACTCATTTGTATTACTCGCGTCAGGATGTGCAGAAGGCGATTTTTGATTTTGGGAAAAGCAGGGAAATTTGCCCGAGGTATTTTGAGGGTTTTGGAAAAAGGCCTGACTCATTTCAATACAAGGGAGATGTTTTCGAGTTGGTAAAAAAAGGAGCGACGTCTTTTCATTGTTCAGAA
>DAOWFF010000058.1 GCA_030638105.1 archaeon
AGCAAAAAATGTTGCAGATTGCGAGAAGTTTTGAAAAACTTAATTAACTACAAATCTTTAAAAATAAACCTTTCTTTTCCAAATATATGAAAATAGATGACATTGAAATAAAATGGCTTGGGCATTCTGGGTTTTTAATAAAAAATCATAAAATAATTTATATTGACCCATATAACATCAAGGATAATTCTGAAAAGGCGGACTTGATTTTGATAACGCACAGCCATTATGACCATTGCAGTGTCGCGGATATTGAAAAAATTATTAAGAATGGAACTAAAATAATTGTAACAGCAGATTGCCAAAGTAAAATAACAAGATTTAAAATTCCAATTAAAATAGAAATTGTGGAGACTGGACAGGAATTAGTTTTTGAGAAAATTAAAATTTCCGTATTCCCTGCGTATAATCTTGACAAGCCATTTCATAAAAAAGATGAGTCGGGAGTGGGGTATTTAATAAAAATAAATAATGTTTTGGTTTATCATGCTGGGGACACAGATGTTATTCCTGAAATGCAAAAACTTACCGGATACAAACAGTCAGAAAATAAATTTATCGCTCTTCTTCCGATTGGCGGGCGATTTACAATGAGTGTTGAAGAAGCAGTTGAAGCCGCGAAAATAATCAAGCCATCAGTAGCAATCCCTATGCACTATGGAACAATTGTCGGAACACAAGACGACGCTATAGAATTCAGGGAACTTTGTGAAGATGAGGGTATTGAAGTTAAAATTTTGGAGAAAGAATGAAAAATATTTTTCTTCAACAAAAAAAAGAAATCTTATTAAAAAAAGATAAGTCATCAAAAAGGTCTTGGGACGAGAAAATTGTTAAATTATGCAAAAAAATAAATTCTTTAGAAAATTACTTTACAACTTCGTCGTGTTCTGGAAGAATCGTTTTAATGATTGAACAGGACAAAAAAGCTAATAATTTGTTTTTGAAAGTTTATCACGAATTAATTGGTCTTGAAAAATTGAAAAAGGACTTAGAGGAAGTAAACACACTTCGTGAGTACCCAGAAACATTTTCCCAGAAAATGTTTACTAAGGGCATAAAATTTAAAATGGAACCTTGCATACTTCATGTTGCTTGTAAAAATTTAGAATATGCCCAGGAACTATTAGACAAAGCAAAACTTTCTGGCTGGAAAAGGTCTGGAATAATTTCATCTAAAAAAAGATTTGTTATTGAATTAAACAGCACAGAAAAACTGGAGTTCCCAATTATTAAAAATGATAAAATTTTAGTTGATGATGCATTTTTGAAATTGATTGTTAAAGAAGCCGATAAAAAATTAAAGAGAACCTGGGGGAAAATTGAGAGATTAGAAAAGTTAATTTAATAAAGTCGTTTTAGTTTTTGAATTTATGTATCCGCAAACGCATTTTTTATTTTCCTATTTTGTTGCATTGATATTTGTAAAATTCGGAATTATAAATTTTAAAACTGCTTTTTTTGTGGCACTTGTCGGCTTGCTAATTGACACTGACCATTACATAACTTTTATTTTCAAATACAAAAAAACCGATTTTAAGTCAGCATGGAATAAAGCAGTTAAGGGTCTTTATCGTGGGCGAAGTTTTATCCATTACAAAATAGGATTTGTTTTAGCGACAATGATTATCGTGCTTCTGTTTTTCACAAACAAAAATCTTTTCTGGATTTTTTCAATAGGATATTATTCTCATATGTTTTTGGATTATGCACATTTGAATATTTTGAAAATTCGGGAAAAAATGACAATCAAAGAATTTGGAATCACCGAGAGAATAAATAAGTTTGAAATTCTGTTAGATATATTTTTAGTAATCGGAATTATTTTGCTGGTTTTGTGATTATCTTTTCTTTCTCAACCTTTTTTCTATTTCCTCAAATTTCTTTTTGTTGTTTAAATCAAAAACCCATTCTAAAAAAATAATTGCTGGAAAAATTACAAACACTGTTAAAATTAATCCTTCAAAAGTTAATCTTGTTATTTGGGAAAAATCCAAATCAAAAAATATTCCGTGAATAATTGACGCAACTGAAACTAAAACAGAAAACACAAATAAAATCAGTGCCTGTTTTTTAAGTAAAGTTAAACCTTTCATAAATTAAATAATAAATTAAGGTATAAAAATTATTCTGTTTTTGAGAGGGCTAAATTAAACATTGTCTTAAAGTATCACAATATTTTTAAAGAACAAGTTACTTATTTTTATATTAATTTTACTTGGCGGTTTAATTAATATGTATGAGGTGATTATTCTTCTTCCTCTTTTGATAATAGTTGGAAGTATATCAACTATTTAAACTTTTCGTAGAAAAGTAACATACAAATGAAAGGAGGAAATAAAAAATGGTGTTAGATTTTGCAAAAGAAGCAATAGAAAATACAGAGAGCCACAGCATTAATTTTGACGAGTTGAGAGCAGGAAAAGCGAGCATTAAAGTTATTGGAGTTGGAGGTTGTGGTTGTAATATGACTACCTGGCTTTTTAATAAAGGAATCAACGGAGCTACAATTTATTCCACGAATACAGACGCACTTCATCTAAGTGTTACCAAAGCCGACGAGAAACTTCTCATTGGAAGAGAATTGACAAGGGGCTTAGGTGCAGGCGGAAAACCAAAAATTGGTAGAGAAGCTGCAAAAGAAACAATGGTTGACGTGAAGAAGTGTATCAATAGTTCAGATATGGTGTTTGTCCTTGCTGGAATGGGTGGGGGAACTGGAACTGGAGCAGCACCTGTAATTGCACAACTCGCTAAAGAGACTGGTGCAGTGGTTATCGGTGTGGTTACAATGCCTTTTGAAGCAGAGAAAGCAAGAATTGACAAGGCAGAATTCGGGTTGCAGGAATTAAGAGAAGTTACAGATACTTGCGTTGTTTTGGATAATAACAGGTTAGTAGATATTGCAGGACAATTACCAATTGAACAGGCATTTGCCGTTGCTAATGAATTAGTGAGCACAATGGTTAAAGGAATCGTGGAGACAATTACACTTCCAAGTTTAATTAATTTGGATTATGCAGATGTTTCAACAATTATGAAAAACGGTGGTGTGGCAGTTATTGGTATTGGAGAATCAGATACACAGGACCGTGTTGTAGAAGCTGTCAAGCAAGCACTTACTCATCCTCTACTTGATGTGGATTATCAAGGTGCTAACGGAGCTTTAATACATATAACTTGCGGACCTGATTTAAAATTAGAAGAGTTTGATACAATCGGAAGAGAGGTTTCTGATAATTTAAGTCCTGACGCACAGGTTATTATTGGTGCAAGAATCAATAAGGAATTTACTGGAAAAGTCAGAGTAATAACAATTATTACTGGTGTTAAATCCCCTTATGTTTTGGGCAAACCAATAGAAGAGCAAACGCTTCCGGTATCTAAAGAAATTTCTGATTTAGGAATAGAAGTTCTTAGATAATTTTTTTGGGGAGAAATCCCTTTTTGTTTTTTTAATTCCGCGGGAAACCGCGGATTTTTATTTTTTTATTTTTAATTCCTCAGGAGAAGTTCTGAGGTTTTGTTCTTTATAGAAATATTTAAAAGTAGTGTTTTGTTGTAAAATGTAGTAAAATGGTAAAAGCAACTTTTGAAATTCCAGAAAAAGAAAACAGAATATTAAATATTGTTAAAGGTCAGCATGGATTTAGCACCAAAGAAGAAGCATGTGTTTTTATTATTGGGGAGCATGAACAAGTTTTAGAACCAGAAATCAGACCAGAATATGTTAAAAAAATTAAGAAGATTGAGAAAGA
>DAOWFF010000069.1 GCA_030638105.1 archaeon
ACTTCCGGAATTTGTGCAGGGGGCTATTAATTTATTTTTGCTGGTTTTGTTAATTGTGATTTATTCTATAATAATTTGGCACGGATACAGATTTATAGCGAGGAAAGACCCACTTAGATTGAATCTGAACAAACACAATAATGTTGAGCAAAATTTTGTTTCTAAACTGAAGCAAAGTTTTTTTTATTTTATTGAATATCTTTTGATTTCGCCACTGATAATTTTTGCAGGGTTTTCGGTTTTTACGGTTTTACTGACGGTGCTGACTGAAACATCAAACCCGAACAGCATACTCATTGCGTCTGCGGCAGTCATCGGTGCGATAAGAATGACCGCGTATTACAAAGAAGACCTGTCAAAAGAACTCGCGAAATTTCTGCCGTTCACGCTTCTGGCGATTTCAGTTCTTAATCTCGGGATTTTTAATGTTGAAAAAATAATTACTCATCTGAACCAGATTCCGAGTTTGTTTAACCAGATAATTTATTATCTTTTGTTTATAATAATTCTTGAAACAATTCTGAGATTTTTCGATTTTATTTTTTCTCTTTTTGGATTAGAAGAAATCGAAAGTGTCGAGGAGGAAGAGGAATAATAAAAACATAGATTAAATTTAATAAAATTCCAGACGAAATGGTTTTACATCAATACTTCTTAAAAAATCAATAATAAATATTTTTCCTATGCCCAATATTTAAAATAATTACAATAAGTTTATCCTGAAATATCTTGTAAATTGCTCTGTAATTTCCAATTCTCAATTTATATAATCCAGACAAATTCCCCACAAGAAATTTCCCTGCACGAGGATTTTTGCTTAATGTTTTTAATTTTTTAATAATTCTTTTTTGATTTTCTTTATCTAATTTTTTCAGAAACTTTTTCGCCAAAGTGTCCAAAGTTACCTCGTACATTTCACAACCCCAGTTCTTTTTCTACATTTCCTAAAGAAGTTCCATAATCTGCTTTTTTTATTCTTTCTGAAGCTTCTGCTATTTCCCGCATTGTTTTTGGGTCAGAAAGAATCTCTACAGTTTCGGCTAAACTTTCTCTGTCAACCAGATTTAAAGAACAATTATTTATCAATCTGAAAATTAATTCGTTATAAGTTTCTCTGTGGTGAATTTTAAGACAATCTAATTTTTCCTTTACCTGATTATCTAATTGTATTGTGGTTATCATTTTATATTGTTCTATAGCCAACCATAGTTTATAAAGTTTCTTAGATATCTAATTCTTCAAAGTAACAAACTCCAACTTTCTCTGTATTAATACTATAAATTCCAGACGAAAAGGTTTTTAAATTAATTTTTAATGTTTCTTGTATGCCCAAGGTAAGAATTAAACTCAATAGTGCAGATATTAAAATGCTTAATGTTATCTGTGATTCTATCAAGAGCATCGCGAAAAAATCCGGGATAACTATTAGTGGACCGATTCCTTTGCCGACGAAAAAACTTAAAATAACAACGCGAAAATCTCCGTGTGGCGACGGGACAGCGACGTTTGACAGATTTGAAATGCGGGTTCATAAACGGCTGATTGATTTGCCGGCAAATGAAAAAATTCTGCACCACATCATGCGAATGCAAATTCCGAAAAATGTGAGTATAAAAATTGAAATTAAAGATTGAAATATCACACAAAAGAAGTCCCAATATGGTAAACCATACGGGACAATTATTAACATTATTAGATTTCTAATATTTATAAAACTTCCTATTTTAAAAATTATTTATTTCTCTTCAGGATATTTATAAAAATTTAAATCATAATCAATCATTTCACGGAATATAATTCTTCGGCTTCCTTTACAGGTAATAATTGCTAAATCGGCCCCACATTTTTTAGCTTGCATTTCAATATTTTTCCTAAGCTTTTTTTCAGGTGAAAAACCAATAATTTTTGGGGTTCGATAATCTCTTAAAGGTTCCAGTTTATCAGTTTTTATTTCTAATTTTACTGCATCTTTCCTGCTCATTATAACTACAGTTCCTAAATCTTTTTGCCCCATAAACTAAAAAATCATTATTTACTTTTAAATTTTCTTGTGATTGAATATACTCTTTAATTTTAATAATTCTTAAAAACCCAACTCCTCTTTTTTCTAAATGATAAAATGGTTTGAAAAACACAGCAAAATTTCCTGCGGGATTACGATTTTAATTGCCCTAATTATTTTTTATCTTTCTTCGCGGAGTTTTGCACCATCGTCGGGACAAACGAGTTCAATCTCAATTATTTATCATTTTTGCGCGTTCTTTTTCTTCGCGTTTTTTCTTTTTATCTCGTCAATCAGAGGGAAAGAAAAATATTCCATTTTCCTGCTCGTGATTTTAATTTCAGTTCTCTACGGAATTTCTGACGAACTGCACCAGTTTTTCGTGCCAGGACGGCACTGCTCGCTTTCTGATATTTTTATAGACACTGCGGGAATTTTTTTCGCCTCAATGATTTATTTTGTCTCTGTTAGATTTAGGGTCTCAACCCCCACAAAGTTTAAAAATAAGCAATGCTCTAATTAAATATGGAAAAAGATATTGGAAAAATAAACAAGAACGAGCAGTCGGATATTATTGTGCGGATTGACGATTTCGGCGGGCAACGGGGACTTACGATTCGGGAATTTGTGACGAGCGAAAGATATACTGGATTTACAAAAGCAGGGGTAAGAATTTCTTCAACAGATTTTCCAAAGTTCAAAGAAATGATTAACTCAATTTCTGACGATGACATGAAAGAATCAGAAGCCGAGGAAAAAGAACAAAAGACATTGGACAATGAAAAAGAGTCAACTGAAAAATCCGAGCCAAAGGAAAAAGAAGATTTGCCTGATTATTAATTCCAAAACATTTAAAAGAATATTTCTGTAATAATATTTATGAGTAAAAAAAGTTTGGTGACGATTTTGATTGTTCTCGGCGTGATAATTCTTTCAATTATAATTTTAAATAGAGGTAATGGAGTTTCTGAAAAAGATACAAGATGTATCGGGCAGAATTCTGTCTTTTATGTTCAACTCGGGTGTCATGCCTGCGAAATTCAGGAAGACATGTTTGGCGAGAATTCAAAATATTTAAATATGGTTGATTGTTACAGAGAGCGGGAAAAATGTAGTGAAATCACGCACACTCCGACGTGGATTATTGGCGGGGAAAAATATCAAGGAGTGAAAAGCATTGAAAAATTAAAAGAGCTTACAGGGTGCTAACAATTTTATTGTCGGCAACAGTTGCCAACAGTTACTAACACATAAAATGGAATTGATAAAATCGCTATTAGGAATTAAACAACTTGAAGAAAGAATTTTGAATTTAGAAAAAGAAATTAATAAAACTAAAAACATAAAAGAACAAAAACTTGAATCTGAAGACAAAATAAAAATTCTTTTAATTTTAAAAGAACCTATGACAACTATGGAAATCGCAAAAAAATTAAACAAAGGAAGAAGTTGGACTTCTGAATTACTCAACAGATTAGAAAGAGAGAGAAAAGTAAAAGAAATAAAGAAAAAAGGGAAGACGATTCTTTATGGGAAAACTAAATGACAGAACTTTTAAATTTTTGGAGAATAACAACTCTTGCCCTCGCTGATTCAGTTAATCCGTGTGCCATCGCGGTTTTAACAATGGTCTTGATGACGATTTTAATTCAATCCCCAGAAAAAAGAAAGCGGGTTCTCTACGCTGGTCTTGCATTTGCAACATCAGTTTATATCGGCTATTTATTTTACGGCGTCGTGATTATCCAGTTTTTTAAGGTCTTTGCAGAATTACTTCGGGAAAATTCAAGGATAATTTATTCTGGTTTAGCGATGCTGGCAATGATAATCGGCGGACTGAATATAAAAGATTATTTTATGTATAAGCCAGGCGGACTTGCAACAGAGATGCCGATTTTCATGCGACCGAGAGTAAAAAAAATAATTAACAAAATAACTTCGCCATCTGGGGCATTTGTAATCGGGTTTTTAGTAACGCTGTTTCTCCTTCCCTGCACAATCGGTCCTTACATAATCGCGTCTGGCTTGCTTTCAGAATTAGGAACTCTCGGAGCACTTCCCTGGCTTTTGTATTATAATATTTTGTTTGTCCTTCCAATGCTATTTATCGTCGGACTTGTCTATCACGGCTTTGCAAAAATTGACGAGGTCTCTGGCTGGAAAGAAAGAAACATCAGATATCTTCATTTAATCGCAGGAATTTTAATGTTTATAGTCGGGTTTGCTCTGCTAATGGGCTGGTTGTAATTTTCAGCACAATAATCCTTAAATAATCTTTTTAATTTTTTGTTAGATGATAATTGGATTAACAGGAACCTTGGGAGCAGGAAAAGGAACTGTTGTTGAAATTTTAAAGAAAAAAGGTTTTCAACATTATTCTGTAAGGAAATTTTTGATTGAAGAAATTGAAAAAAGAAGGCTTGAAGTTAGCAGAGAAAATATGGTTCTTGTAGCCAATCAATTAAGAAAAATGAATTCTCCTTCTTATATTGTAGAAAAATTATACGAAAAAGCGGAACAGGAAACGGAAAATATTATTATTGAAAGTATAAGAACAATTGGGGAAGCAGATAAAATAAAAGAGAAGGGAGGAATTTTGATGGCTGTTGATGCTAACCCTGAAATAAGATATTCAAGGATTTTAATAAGGCAAAGTGAAACAGACAATGTAAGTTTTGAAGAATTTCTAGGAGAGGAAAAAAGGGAAATGTTTTCAATTAATCCTAATGAACAAAATTTGAGTGGATGTATTATCAAGGCGGATTTTATTTTAGAAAATAATAAAACAATTGAGCAATTAGAAAAACAGGTTGATGAAATTATTGGAAAACTAACTAGGAAAAAACAGATTATTGGAAAAAGAAAAGATTATATTTCGTGGGATGAATATTTTATGGCTGTGGCGGTTGTTTCTTCGATGCGAAGTAAAGACCCAAACTCACAAGTTGGAGCTTGCATAGTTAATAAGAAAAATCATATTATTGCTACAGGTTATAACGGTTTTCCTATTGGATGTAATGATGATTCTTTACCATGGAACAGGGAAGGGAAAAAACTTGAAACAAAATATCCTTACGTAGTTCATGCTGAAGCAAATGCAATAACAAATGCTACGGGGAAATTAGACAAATGCCGAATTTATGTGCCATTATTTCCATGCAATGAATGTGCTAAATTAATAATACAATCCGGAATAAAAGAGGTTATCTATCTAAGCGACAAATATAAAGAAACTGATGAAGTCATTGTTGCAAAAAAAATGTTCAATATGTCTGGAGTAAAATTAAGGCAATATCTTCCTGAAAACAAAACATTAACTTTGGATTTTTGCAAATTACTTTAATGGGGCATCATCTCGTTATGCCCGAACTGAACAACTAAATCAATTTTTTTCTCTAAATTTTTATTCAAAATCGGGGTGTCGCACGCACCAAAACAAGAGCCAATCCAAATTATAAATTCGGCGTCAGTGTTTTCTTCTAAATAATCCACAATGCAGGTCGCGTATAATTTAAGCCCGTCTGGAAACTGCAGTAAAACCAACTTTGGTTTTTGTTTTCTAATTTCAGAAATAATTTTTTCTAATTTCAAATCGTAAATTTTTTCAATTTCCTGAATTGTTCTTTTCATGATAAATTAAACTGAAAATTGTTTTTATAACTTGTTATTCAGTTTCCCATAAATTTTTTAACCAACAATTTTATAAACCAAATTCTTTATTCTTTATTATCTATTAAAATGGCTAAAGAAGATATTACAAAATTAATGAAGCAAAAAGATAAAATTCGGAACATAGCGATTGCTGCGCACATTGACCACGGCAAGACGACTTTTTCTGATAATCTTTTGGCTGGTGCTGGAATGCTTTCTGAAAAAACCGCAGGAAAACAACTTGCATTGGATTTTCACGAGGACGAATCTTCGCGTGGGATTACAATTGATTCTGCCTCGGTGAGCATGATTCATAATGTTGGGGGAGAAGATTATTTGATTAATTTAATTGACACACCAGGACATGTTGACTTTGGCGGAGATGTAACACGGGCCATGCGGGCTGTTGACGGGTGCATTGTTGTGTGCTGTGCGGTTGAGGGCGTGATGCCTCAGACAGAGACGGTTTTAAGACAGGCACTTAAAGAATTAGTAAAGCCAGTTCTTTTCATAAACAAGGTTGACCGATTAATCAAAGAGGTTAAACTAACTCCTGAAGGAATGGAAAAAAAATTTGTCTCAATTATTGAACATGTAAATGAACTGATTGAAAATATCGCGCCCGAGGGCTACAAAGAAAAATGGAAAGTCGGAGTTGGCGAAGGGAGCGTGGCTTTTGGTTCGGCGTTTCATAACTGGGCGTTGAGTTTTCCGTATATGAAAAAACACGGACTGACTTTTAAAGATGTTATTGACGCTTATGAAAATGATAATTATCAGAAACTGGCGAAAAAAGCTCCGTTGCACGAGGTGGTTTTGGAAATGACGGTCAAACATCATCCGAATCCTATTGATGCACAGAAATATCGTATTCCGAAAATCTGGCACGGCGACATTGAATCACCAGAAGGTCAGGCGATTTTAAACTGCGACCCCGACGGAGAAGTTGCTTTTGTTCCGATTAAAATCACAGTGGATAAACATTCTGGAGAAGTTTCTGCAGGAAGATTATTTTCAGGGACTTTGAAACAGGGCGACGAGGTTTACATGGCTCTTGCCAAACAAAAAGTCAGAGTTCAGCAGGTCTCGGTTTACAAAGGTGCACAAAGAGTAGTTGTTGATGAAGTTAGTGCAGGGAATATCGTCGGTATCGTCGGGTTGAAAAATGTTTTTGCTGGGGAAACCGTGAGTAAAAATCCGATAGAACCTTTTGAAGCAATCACACATTTATTTGAACCAGTTGTTACAAAATCAATTGAAGTTAAAAAAGCAGCGGACTTGCCGAAGCTGGTGGAAATTTTAAAGCAGGTTGGTAAAGAAGACCCGTCTATTAAAATAGAAATTAACGAGCAAACTGGGGAAAGTTTAATGTCTGGGATGGGCGAGTTGCATTTGGAAATTATTGAAAACAGGATTAAAACAGAAAAAGGACTTGATGTCAAGACCTCTGCTCCAATTATAGTTTACAGAGAAACCGTCGGTAAAGAGTCGCCGAGCATAGAAGGTCGGAGTCCGAACAAGCACAACAGTTTTTTTATTCAAGTTGAACCGCTTGAAGAAAATATTTATCAGGCAATCAAAAGCGGAGAATTGCGAGAGGGTAGAGTTAAAAAGAAAAGCACAGAAGTCGCTGAAAAACTTTCTGAGTTGGGATGGGACGGGAACACAATCCGAAATGTTAGAGATGTTTTTCAGGGGAATATTTTTCTTGACCAAACACGAGGAGAAGTTCACATCGGTGAAGTTATTGAAATGATTCTTGATTCTTTTGAGATGGTTATGAAATCTGGACCTCTTGCCCGTGAGCCGTGCATGAAAATGAAGGTTTCGTTAATGGATATTAAACTTCACGAGGACGCGATTCATCGTGGACCTGCCCAAGTTTATCCTGCTGTGAGAGAAGGAATAACTGAAGCAATGAAATCCGGGAGTGCTTCACTTTTAGAGCCACTGCAAATTCATGTGATTGAAATGCCAGACAAATTTTTAGGAGCCATAACAAAATTAGTTGGAGGAAAAAGGGGGCAGATGATTGATGTAAAGCAAGAGGGCTCTAACGCCGAGATGAAAGCGAAAATTCCTGTGGCAGAAATGATGGGCTGGTCAAATGATTTGCGTTCTGCGACAGAAGGCAGAGGAACATCTTCAATTTTAGAACAGGAATTTGAAAAAGTGCCGATGAGTTTGCTTGATGAAGTGATTAAGAAAATAAGGAGTCGGAAGGGGTTGTCAGAAAATCAATAAAATTGATTTTCTTTTTTGTAAGCACAAACTTGGTTACAAATTTGCACGAAGGTTTATCTGAAAACCAGTAAACCAGATAAACCTCGAAAAATTTCAAAGAAATTTTTCTACGCAAATCCACGTGGTGATTTGCATGAAGGGGCTGAGTGAGAATCAGTAAGAGATAAATTTGTAAGAGTTGGAAGGATTAAAATTAATAGAGCAATAAAAAGAATGTTTCAATTGCCAAAATAATAGTTAAGAAGATTAAGATACAAGTTAATTTATTTAATCTCGATTCAGATTTTAATAACGAGATTGTTAAAGGAAGTAACATTATGTTATGGTCAGTATAATCAGGAAATCCAGCCTTTTTCTTTTCTCTCCATTTATTCCAATCAACAAGGTATTCATGTATACAATCTAAATCTTTATCATTAAACTTTGGAATACTCATAATATCTTTTAATTTCTAATTTTACCTTTGCTTTTCAATTTATTTTTTAGTTCTTTAACTTCGTGTTCTAATCTAGCTAATTTAATGACTTCTCTATGTTCTTTGGGTGCATCGTCTTCCATTTTCTTAGGTTCCAACCAAGCTAATATTTGGAAGAGGGCAAATAGGGGAAGAGTAATAATAATCATAGCAGAAACAATGGCAGATTTTGTAAGTTGATAATATGCACCACTAGAAAGGACATCATCAAAAAGGAATATGGAAGGTTGAAGATAGTTTAATTGAAACCACATTAGAAAAAACATTAATACAAAGAAAAACCAACTTACTGCAAAATATTGTTTTCTATTCATATCTTTTGTAAGAAACAATCCTTTTTAATTATTTTGTTTTATATTTTTCTATTCTTTAGAATTTCAAACCGACAATTTTAAATACTAAATCGTCTTGTGTAAAAAATGACAAATAAAAAAGTTAAGGTGATTTTAACGAAAACTTATTTGGATAGTTTAGATAAAATAAAAAATCCTGTTATGAGAATTGCGGTTGAAAAGAAAGTTAATAAATTGCTGGAACAACCCGAATTAGCCCAGCCAATGAAATATCAACATGAAGGATTTTGCGAGATTAGAGTTGGGAAACAATATCGTGTTTATGCAATTAAATTAGAAAATAAAATTATTGTGTTTATAATGGGAATTGCAGAGGATCATAAAAAAAATTATCAAAAATCAAAAGAATATGAAAAACTCTTTTCAAAGTTAAAAGAAGTAAAAGAAAAATTTAAGTGTGATTAATTTGTTAATATAATATAATTTCCTTTCTTAACATCATCTAATGCAGAGGTTAAACCTCTAACTATGTCTTGATTTGATAACATTTCAATTACCTTTTCTTGTTCTTTAATTTTCTGTTTTAATTTTTGTTTTTTCATATTTTGAGTTATCATAATACCTCATATGCATCGTGGTTTAAATAATTTTGTATTTTGTTTTCAAACCAACAAATTTAAATACTAAATCGTCTTGTGTAAAATATGGAAAATAAATTATCTTGCGGGGTTTCTATTCACGAAGAAGAAATGGACGGAAAAAAAGTTTTTGTAGTTGAATGTGCAGAACTTGGAATAAGCGATTTTGGAAAAACTGTTGATGAAGCTTTGAATAATCTCAAGAATGCCATTAGTCTTTTTTTAGAAGAAACTCCTGAGAAAAAAGTGTTGCTTGAAACCCAAAAACCTGTCATGGTTACCAGATTGCTTCTCTAAAATTTATTCCTGATTGTTTTTCTATACTTTTCAAAGTTCCTATCGGGATAGTTTCGTTGTGAATTGGAACAACAACCATTCTTCCATTATTTCTTAAAATTACATGTGTTCCACTTTGCCTTTTAATTTCAAAACCTCTTTTGGTTAATATCCTAATCACTTCTTTTGATTTTATATTCCTAAGTTTCATCCATCTTATAAAAAAAGATATTTTATAAACTTATTTTTTAAATTATATAATTCTTCTTATAACCTCTCGGTAAAATTTTCATGACAGAAAGGTTTTTAAATCAGGATTTTTTTAATTAATCACAATGGCTAAGGAAAAACCAAACATGAATGTTGTTTTCGTGGGACATGTTGATGCTGGAAAGTCAACTATAGTCGGGAGAATGATGTTTGAGACAGGTGCTGTTTCTGATCAGGAAATGAAAAAGCACAAAGAAGAAGCAGAGAAACATGGTAAGGCAGGTTTTGAATTTGCTTATGTTATGGACAAGATTAAAGAAGAAAGAGAAAGAGGAGTTACTAT
>DAOWFF010000023.1 GCA_030638105.1 archaeon
AATGTAAAGAACCAAGATATTTTTCTTGTAACACCTTTTTTCTCAAGCGTTTGATTTAAGATTGTTCTTGTGTTAAATGCAAGAGTAAGATGTAAATATAAGAAAATGATTGCGAAGATAAAAAAGAGGATACTTATAAAAATATTTGTAGTTAAAATTTTATCAAGTGTATTACCAAAAAAAATATCTATGATTTGATAAACAGCTAGAATTATTACAAATATTAAATAACTTGTTACTAACCCTTTGCTTAAACTTTTCTCGGTTCCTAAATTATCCAACTCAGGTCTTCTTTTAATATACCAAACCGCAGAATAAATCCCTAAAGTTATAAAAGATAAAAACACAAACAAAAAAACGCTCTTTTTCTGTGGAACTTGCTGGCTATCTATGGATTTTATTTCCTCTTTGTTCATTTTAATTATAAAACTTCTTCCTTTTTATAATTTTCTAAACATCCAACTTTTTAATTTTCTTGATCTTTTTATTTTTGTATTCATTAAAATAAAGAATTCTGTCTAAATCAATTTTCATTTTTTTTGTTAGTGGTTTTTTTAATTCATAACCAATTGGAAACAATGCTTCAACAGTTACATTTGTGGGGATTTTCAGTTCTCTTTTAATTTGGTCTTCTACAAAATATCCAATCCAACAAGTGGATAATCCGTGTTCTTGTATTTTTAATAAAAAATTTTGGATTGCTGATCCCGCCTGTTGTCTGCAGAATTTTTCTCCCCTTTTTTCGTAAGCATTTACAGTCCTTGACGAGTCAGTGCAAAATACAACAATATATTGTGCCTGAGAAATAAATAGCTGTTGCGACGCTTCTGCAAGCTTCTGGATTTTTTCCTTATCGTCAACAAGAATTATTTTTAAACTGAAATTATTTCCTGCCATCGGAGAATATCTTGCAGAATCAATGCACTCAAGAATATCTTTCCAGTCAGGTTTTTTTGAACTGAATTTTCTAACGCTGTGCCTGTTTTGAATCGCTTTGTTTAATTCCATGAAAGAAAGAGGAGAAGGGGATTAATAAATGTTTTTGATGTTTTATTTTAGAAAAATTAGTTCCTTATCATCTTTACCAATTTCTGTTATTCCATTAGGGCTATAAAAAACAGCATCAATATTAATAATTTCTCCTTCATAGTTTTTTAGATCTTCGCAAGCAAAAATAACTTTCTTATTGTAACTCTTGATTTTTTTAGAACATATGATTTCACTTTCATTTTTTACGATGATTTCTATTTGGCAAACTACTGGAGGAGGAAGAACATTCATCAAACCAAATCCCGAAATTGATTTAAATTCTAAAATTTCTTTGTCTTCGCATGAAATCTCAATTCCTGGTTTGTTACTTAACACCACAAATAAGAGAGCAAATATGATGACTATGATTATCCCCCCAATTATGCTTATTTTTGCTCCAAAAATTTCAACCATTTTTCTTTTTCACCTTTTTTATTAATATTAATAGAATAATAACCAATATAAATGTTGTGATTATTAAAATTCCAATTTTGGGGAGTAAGAAAGAAGTTAGATAGGTAAAAATCAAAAATATCCAAGAAAATAGAGTAATCCAAAACATAGTTTTTGCAAATTTTCTATATTGTTTAAACCACCATTTCCTTCTTGTTTTTGAAGTGTCAAAAAAGTATCCTCCCACTATAAAAAGAGAAATTGCCCATCCAAAACCAATTATATAAGAAAATATAGAAAATAAAATAAATGTAGGATTATTAAATAATTCTCTTAGTAGTATAATAAACCTATCTGGCAAATTAATCATGTATAAAATTATAAAAAATACTATTGTTGTTATTTCACTCCCATTTATTTTTTGATTATCATTCATTTCTTAAAAATAATAATTAAGTTTTAAAGGATTATTGTGATAAAAAACGTTCCCGCGAGGACTCGAACCTCGGACCTATCGGTTTCTGCTCAAGCACTAACAGCCGATCGCTCTACCAACTGAGCCACGGGAACTTGAAACTTAAAATTTAGTTTTGTATTTAAAGTTTGTTATTTCCATTCTTCAAACCAAAATCAATAACTTCTTTTACCTGATGCTTTTCTAAAAAACTATAAACGTTTGACTGCTTTGCTCCTTTGATGATTGTTACAATCGCTTGTTGCGCGTTTTCTAAATATTCTGGAGCCCCAATAATTCCGACGTGATTTTCTTTTAATTCAAAATAACAATTTGTAAGATTGTGCAGGGTTTGTAGTGTCTTCCCACTGGTTCCGATAATTCTAGCCCTGATTCTTTTAAGGTCTTTTCTTTTTGTGTGGTCTTTTATATTTATGATTTCAAAAATAAAATCCTGTGTTTTGATTAGCAATGCAGTTGAAAACGGAAACCCGAAATTCAAAGCATCAATAACTTTTTCTGCAGAATATTCGTTTTCAGGGTTTCCTTCAATAAAAACTTCCCGTCCCCTGTTTGTGATTTTAACACCTAATTCTGTTTCTAATTTTCTTTTGTTTTTTATAATTCGTGGAAGTTTTTCTGAGACAATTGTTTTCATGAAATAACAACAGGACAAAATTTTTTAAACTTTGTGTTTTCTACTTTTAGTTGATTAATCACAACAATTTTTAAATAGAGTATATTCAACAAATCAAAATGGCAAAAGAAGTTGGAAAAAATATGATAAGATACCCTCAACCATATTCAATAAAAATTGAAACTGGAAATCCAATGCAAGATTATCATTTAAAAAAACTGGACACCACAGATTGAAATGTGAAGCGAAACACGGAAAAAGTAAGCATTACAGAATAGAAAGATAACAATTATTTATTTCTCTATAATTTTAAAAACCCTTTTTTCCTTTTTTATCTATGGGGATGATTAAAGTAAATCAACCAAGTAGGTCCAGAGGAAGATTTTCATTAATTAATTTTTTATAAAATGGGATTAATTAAAGGGGGGTTGTTTGTTACTGCAAGTGTCTTGCTTTTTTTATGTTTTTTAGTTGGAAATGTTTTTTTGACTTTGTCTTGGTCTTTGGAATATGAGAATGTTCAGCCAGAACTTACTGCAGTTATAGAAAGTATTGCTGAGACAGAAATAAATTTATTAGAAAAAATAGACGTAGAATTTGAATTTATGGAAGAGTATTGCCAGAATTATTCAGAATTTGTTTTTAGTCAGGAGGGGTATACTTTTGTTATTCCCTGTGAAATTGTTTCTCATGGTTCTGAGGCAGTTCTTAATCAGAGCATAGATAATTTAATACAAGAAGTTTATTATCAGGAATACGACTGCAATTTTTGGGACTGCTTTCAAAAAACAGAGCGTCCGTTTTTTCTCGTTTCTGAAAAAGCACAAAATTATTGGAACAGCAAATTTTATTTTGCTTTAATTATTTCTGTTGTCTTGGTCGGGCTGATGATGCTTTTAATTGAAAACAGATTAAATTTGCCAATTGTCGTCGGTAGTTTGCTGGCAGTTTCAGGTTTGCCTTTTATGAAATTTAACTGGGCATTGGCTTTTATGTCAAATGAATTTGTCTCACAGTTCTTTACAATTTTCTTTATTAAAGCATATTCTGTATTCTTAACAACTTTTATTTTGGGACTTATTATTTTAGGGGCAGGTATTACTTTGAGAATTCTGCTTTTTGGTTCTTCAAAAAAGAAATTTTCCAAAAACGAAGTTAAGAAGATTGTTGAGAATGAAGTTGGAAAAAGCAAGGGAAAATAATGAGAAACAAATAATTTTTATAGGGTAATTTTTTATATGTTTAATGAAAGAAAAAATAATTGTTTTGCTTTCTGGAGGATTGGATAGTTTGCTTGTTGTAAAACTTTTGCAGGAAAAAGATTTTGACATAACTGCAGTTTATTTTGAACTTCCTTTTAATAAAATTATTGAGAAAGAAATCAGAAATTTTTGTAAAAAAGAAAAAGTGAAATTAAAAATTTTTGACTGCACCAGGGGAAAACTTTTGCAGGAATATTTGGAAATTATTAAAAAACCAAAATATGGAACTGGTGCTGGAATAAATCCCTGTGTTGATTGCAGGATATTTATTTTGGAAAAAACAAAAGAGTTTGCCGATACCCTAAAGGGCACAAGTAAAAAAAAGATTTACACGATTGCCACGGGGGAAGTTCTGAATGAAAGACCTATGTCTCAGACAAAAAAATCCTTGGAACTAACTGAAAAAAAATCTGGTTTGATGGGGAGATTGATAAGACCTCTTTGTGATATTGGGATTAAAGGGCGTTCAAGAAAAAAACAGATTGCCCTTGCTAAAAAATTTAAAATTAATTACCCAAATCCTGCTGGAGGGTGTTTGCTTTGCGAAAAATTGTATTGTGAAAGATTAAAGAAAATTTTGAATAAAAAAAATTTAAATTACAAAGATATTCAACTTTTAAAAATCGGAAGACACTTTGAGAATAGTCAAATTATTTTGGGCAAAAATAAAAAAGAAAATGAATTATTAGAAAAAGAAAGTGGGATGAAAATTATTCCTAAACAACCTGGACCAACAGCTTCGGTTAAAAACAAAAAATTTGAAAAAAAAGCCAGAGAACTAATCCAAAAATATTCAAAGAATAAAATTGAAGATTTTGAAGTTAGGAAATAAATATGTGTAAACAATGCGAAATAAATCCGGTGTATGAATTTACGAATCAGAGGAAACTTTGCGAAAAATGTTTTGTGCGGTATTTTCAGAAAAAAGTTTTATACACAATTAGAAAATTTAATATGGTGAAAAAAGAAGATGTTGTAGGTTATTATCAATCAAATTATCTTTTGGGTGTTGTTCTTGAGGATGTTTTGAAAATGTTTGCTGAAAAATTTCCAGTGAAAATAAAAAAATTTCAGAGAACAAAAGACACAATGACTCAAACAGCGAAGAGATTAAAAGTAAATGAAATCGCATGGCCATCTACAATTGATTTGGTTTCTTATGAAATTGTGAATGAGATAATTAATGGAAATGTTAGAAATTTAATGGAAGATGTTTTTCCTGTTGAAGAATTGGGCAAGAAAACGAAAATTATCAAACCGCTTTATTTATTTTTAGACAAGGAAGTTTTACTTTATGCAAAATTGAGAAAATTAAAATTTAAGAAAATAAATGTAAAATTAGGCAAGATTAGTAAATTTATTGACGAGCTTGAAAAGACACACCCTGAAGTTAAGAGAGCAATTGTTAATAGTTGTCTTAAATTGCGTGCTTAATTATTTCTTACCTTCAATTCTGTTTAAAAAATTTCTTATGAATTTACTGTTTCCTTCTGTGTCTTTTATTTCTTTTATTGTGTAAAAAA
>DAOWFF010000014.1 GCA_030638105.1 archaeon
ATTATATTGTTAGAAATGAGGGAGAAAAAACAATTGTTAATCTGATAGATGCAATTGAAAATAAAAAGGACTTGGAGAAGATTAAAGGAATTTCTTATAGAAAAAAAGGAGTTGTTAAGCATAATGCTCCTGTAGATTCAATAATAAATCTTGATGAGTTGCCTTTTCCTGAATGGAAGTTTTTTGATTTGAGTAAGTATTCTAAACAAAATGAATACCCAAAAGAATTTGAGAAATATCCTGTGGGGAGCATTATTAGTTCAAGAGGTTGCCCTTTTCAATGCACATTTTGTTCTTCAAGTTCTTTGTGGGGGCATAAAATAAGATTTAGGTCTGCTGAAAATGTTCTTGAAGAGATTAAGATGCTTTACAATCTTGGGATAAGATTCTTTGTTTATAACGACGATAATTTCACTTCTGACAAAAAGAGAGCAATAAAAATTTGTAGATTAATGGTGGATGAAGGTTTGCATAAAAAAATGGGGTGGCAATGCAGAGCAGAGGTGAATTTGATGGATGATGAACTTTTGGGGTGGATGAAAAAAGCAAATTGTAATATGATTGAATTTGGGGTTGAAGACTGTAGTTCTGAAGGTTTGAAGTGGTTCAAAAAAGGACACACACACGACCAGGTTAAAATAGCATTTGATTTATGCAAGAAATACAGAATCAAGATAAAGAGTTACTTTATTCTTGGAGGGGATTTTGAAACTAAGGAGAATATTCAGAAAAAGAAAAAATATATATCTGATTTAGATCCAGATACAACCACAGCATCGATACTTTTGGCTTATCCTGGAACAGAGATTTATGAACTTGGAAAGAGTAAAGGATTATGGAAAGATGATGTTTGGTTAACAAAATGTGTTGGAGAAAAATTTCATAGTTGTGCCCCAATTTATACTGGCCCTAATTTAACATACCAAGATTTATTTTCTGCTTCAGCAGATATTATCTATTGGTGGGGAAAGAAAAAAGGACAGAATGTTTTAAAAAATAGTGTTGGGATTGCTCTTGGGATGTTAAGAAAAGGGGAAATTAAGAAATTGGGGAATCTTTCCTTTGCTGTTTTGAAACAGACGATGAAGTAGATTCAAAAACTTAATTAGAAGAACTTAATTTTACAAGTTTTTATTTGTTTTTATTTTGTGCTTTCTATTCTTTTCCAAGCATCAGAATATTTTCTTTTTCTTATTCTGCTATTGTAAAATAAACTTAACCAAATATATAACCTAATGGGGAATAATAATAATGTCCAAAAAAATTCTTTTATGTTTTTAGAATAGAAAAATAAACTATAACCCCCAAACAATTCATTTGACAAGGTTTTCATTCTTGGTATTTTTCTGGGATTTATATATTTGTGAATATTGTCGTGTGCTCCAGCAGCTCTTTTTTTTTGTTTTATGAAGTCTTTTAAATTTGTAGGGTACTTAACATAAACCTTTGCATTTGATGAATATTTTGTTTTATAATTTTTTAACAAAAACATTATCGGGACTATTGTATCTTCTCCAACATCCAAGGGAAATTTTTTAATTATTTTATTACGGAAAGCCCACAGATAACCAGAACATTCTAAGAATTGATTTTTTTTGTTTCTTTTTTTTCTTAATTTATGGGCAGCATTACACAATAAGTGAGACCAGTATCCTAAAAAATTATCTCTTGGATTTAAAGACAAAACTTTTCCAGTAACACAACCAACTTTCTCGTCTTCAAATGGCTTCAGAATTTCATTTAAAGAATTTTTAGAAACATAAACATCACCATCAGTTAAAATAATTATCCTTCCTTTTGCAATTTTAAGAATTTGGTTTATTGCTGTAGATTTTCCCTTTCCTTCATCTCTAAATAATTTTATTTGTTTAAACTTTTTTGAAAACTTTTTTGCAACATCAAGAGTTTCTTTGTCTGGAGCAGAAATTATTAATTCATACTCTTCTTTAATTTTTTGTTTACCTAAAGATTCTATTGCCTTACCAATTGTTTTTGGTTCCTTATAAGAAGTTATTATTACTGAAATCATGTATTTTTGATAAGAGTAATATTTTTAAACTTAATTAAAAGCAAATATATATGAAATACCCATTAGATGAGTTGCTTGATAAAAGGTCTATTATCCAGCTAAAGATTGAGAGGCTTGGAGATAATTCTGAAATAAGTAGATTAAAAGAAAAAGAGTATTGTGATTACACCGAAGCTATTGAAGAATATACTGCAGAGGGTGTTTGCACTTTGGAAGAAATTGAAAAGTGGAGCAATCAGTTATATAGTATTAATGCGAAGATTTGGGATTTAGAAGCAGATATTAGACAAGGTAAAGAAGGAAAATTGGGATTAGAAGAGGTAGGAAGAAGAGCCATTGAAATAAGAAAAAATAATGGAATTAGAGTGGGGATTAAAAGTGATATTGTGGGAACTGTGGGTGTTGGTTATAAAGACATTAAAATAAATCATGCTTCTGAATAATTCAAACTCTATATCTCACTTTATCATACCAGATTTTAAATGAAATTGGAAGAGAACGATAAGCGGGTTTTATTATTCTTTCTCTAACTAAATCAAAAATCCCTAAAATTTTTGTGGCAATTAAAGAATAGAAATTGTTTTGCAAATTTTTTTTAACCCGCCTGTCTTTTAATAAATAATTCAATAAAAAATTTGGCATAAGTCCAAATCTTTTTTCAGTTACACTACCTCTCATGAGATTTAAAATTAAATTTAAATACATGTTTTTTCTTTTTAATAAAATGTGCTTGCTCCTGTCCCAATAGTTTAGTTCAGTTGCTGAAGATTTTTCTGATGTTATAGTTCTGTCTTGTTTGGCTTTTTGATAAAGTTTAGAGCCAGGGAAAAATACAAGATTATTTACAGAAAGATAAAACGGTTTAGGAATTTTTTGGAGCAATTGTATTAATTTAATTATGTCTGAAGATTTTTCATAAGGATTACAGGCAATCACATCATACATTACTGCCAGTTTGTTTTTGTATTTATTCAAAATTTTCCCAGCATTTAAAACATCTGTGTCTGTTTGATTTCTGTGATAGATTTCTAAATTAGTTCTTTCGCTTCCCTGTATTCCAATGATTATATCTGTGCAACCAGCGTCGACTAACAAGGAAATTTTTTCGTCTGAAATTGTTTTTGGGTCTGCCAAACATTTGAATCTCATTCCAACTTTCTTCTTGTATAATTCGCAAAACTTTTTTATATCCTCTATCGGGCGAAGAGAAAAAGTATCATCCCTTATATCAAAATAACCCAAAGAAGGAAATTTATTTTTCAGATAAAGTATTCCTTTGATTACATATTCTGGGGAATGCCATCTCAAAATTTTTTTTCGTTTTCCTTCATAAAGTTTATTGAAAAAACTATTGCTACAATAATCACATCCATATGGGCATCCTCTTCCAGTTAAAAAAAAGATTTGCCCGACCAAATCCTGTTCTTTAAATTTTCTTACAACGCCTCTTTCCAAAATATAATGATTTTCAATATCAAAATCAGGGAGGGGGATTTTGTCAATCTCATCAATTATTTTTCTCACAGGATTTTTAATTATTTTATTGTCTTTTTTTATCCAAAGATTTTTTATTTTATCCAAAGGTTTATTTTTTTCAATTGCATCAACTAAATCTAAAATTGCCTCTTCACCCTCGCCAACACAAACAATATCTGAATGTTTTATGCAGTCCTCGGGAGAAATTGTGGCATGAACCCCTCCATAAACTATTGGGATATCCAATCTCTGTTTTAAAAAGCAAATTATTTTTTCAGCTCTTTTTGATGTTGAAGCATACGAACTTATTCCGATTAAATCACTTCCTTTGCATATTTTTTCTAATTGTAAAAGTTCTGATTTCAAATAATTTTTAGAATAATCCTCACTTAAAGTCATAAAAACAAGTTTGACATCATGCCCCGCCTCCTTTAAAACAGAGGAGATAGTTCTTACCCCCTGGTCTGACGGAAATGTTGCTGTTGAAATTAAAGTTATTTTCATTTGTTTTTAACTAACAATTTATATTCCTTCATATATTTTTTAGAGATTTTATCCCAATCATAATCCAAAGATTTTTTGAAATTATTTTTTGAAATCTTTTCTGCTAATTTTTTATTGTCTAAAATTTTAAGAATGTTTTTTTCTAAACTTTCTAAATCCCCATAATCAGAAAAAAATCCGTTTTCTGGATCTTTCATTTCAAAAGGAATACCATTCACTGGACTGGCAACAATTGGTAATCCCGACGCCATCGCTTCAAATAAAGTTAGAGGCAACCCCTCTCTGTAACTTGGCAAAACGTAAATATCTGCCGACTGATACATTTCAGCTATGTTTTCTTTTCCACGGATTGCTCCAATATACTTCATATTTTTGTAGGGTTTGATTAATTTTTTTACTTCGTCTACTTTTCCCTCGTCAGGTCCAACCCAAACAAAAGCAATGTCTTTTCTTTTCTTAGAAATATTCACGGCTACTTGAGCTAATTTTTCCGGACCTTTTGTAGGATTCAATCTCCCAAAAAACAAAACCAATTTTTTCTCTTTTATTTTATTTTTCTCTTTGAATTTATTGTTCTTTACTTTTTCATACAATATTTTATCAGTACCATTGGGGATTACTTTTATCTTTTCTTTAGGAGCGTATTTTTCTAAAATTGAATTTTCCCAAGGAGTTATCGCAATAATTTTATCAACAAACCTAAAGGAAAATTTGTTCATAAGTAAATTATTCAAAAACAAAAAAGGTCTTAATATTTTTGGTCTAAAAGAACTATCTGTCCATGGGCAATGAGTTGTGTGAATATGTTTGAATTTTTTAATTTTAGAAAGCAATCCTATGAACAAAATATAATCGTGTCCAGAGACATGGCTGTGAACAACATCAAAATCTCCCTTGAATTTCCATAACAAAGACGGCCAAATAAATGTGTTTAAAGACAATCTTGCCCAATAAGGAAGACGATGCACATGAACCCCTCCGAGAATTTCCTCTTTAACATTTAATCGTTGGTTTTTATCAGAGTCACAACAAAATACATGAACTTCATGACCTTCTTTAACCTGTCTTTCTGCGAGTTCTTGCATTACTTTTTCAACCCCTCCAAATGTCGGAAGATAGAACATATTTATGTGGGCGATTTTCATAAAAAAAACTAAATTGGTTGATTTATATATTTATGCAATTCAATTCAATCTTTTTTGATACAATAACAGAGATATCCCAAGGTATAATGCTGTTGTTTA
>DAOWFF010000036.1 GCA_030638105.1 archaeon
AAAATAATAAAAAATTAAAAATTTTGGAATCAGAAAAAAATCAAATATCAGAAAAAATAAATTTTATTAACGGGAAAATTTCTTCTGAAGAAAAAGAAATTACTGATTTAAGAATTCAGAAAAATAAGTTGAATGGAATTAATGAGAAGCAGACACGTCTGGATGAAATTGAAAAATCAAACAATCTTCTTGAAAAAGATATTGAACTTTTGGAACAGCATAGTGAAACATTGCAAAATTCTATTTTTGAGTTGAGCAAATTTGATAATATTTTTGAATTAAAACAAAAAGAATTTCAGGAATTCTTGCATCAGGAAAGAACTGCAGAAATAAAAGTTGCAGAATTAAAAAAAGAAATTGAAGTTTTTTCCAATCAAATAGAAGAATCAAAAAAAGAAATAAAAAAGTCAGAGGCACTAAAAAAACATTTTAACTATCTTGTTGAATTAGAAAACTGGCTTTCAGGGAATTTTGTTCCTGTTGTTTCTTTTATTGAAAAAAACGCGATGGTAAAACTTAAATCAGAATTTTCCCAGCTCTTCGCAAGATGGTTTTCAATGCTTGTTTCGGACTCATTTAATGTCTGTCTCAGCGACGATTTTTCACCAGTAATAGAACAGCAGGACTATGAAATTAATTATGCATATTTATCAGGCGGGGAAAGAACAGCCATTGCTCTTGCTTATCGGCTCTCACTAAACCAGATAATTAATTCTTTAATGAGCAAAATAAAAACAAGAGAACTTGTAATTTTAGACGAGCCGACCGACGGTTTTTCAGACCAACAACTTGACAAAATGCGGGATGTGCTTCAACAACTGAGCGTAAAGCAATTAATAATCGTGAGCCACGAGCAAAAAATTGAGGGCTTTGTTGAAAATGTAATTCGGTTCAGTAAAGAAAATGGGATTAGTAAGATGGAATGAAATCCTCCAAACCAAAAACTTTAAATAATCTCTTTTCTCTGTTTTTTTAGATTCTAAAGATTATTCTAAATAATTAAACAAGATGGATACTGAATTAAAAAATTCAATTTTGAAAACTGGGACAACTGTTTTAGGGATTGTTTGCAAAGACGGAGTTGTGATGGCTTCTGATAGGCAGTCAACAGCAGGAAATATTGTAATGAACAAAAATTCTGAAAAAACAAAAAAGATTAATGATTACTTACTTTTTGCAGGGACTGGAACTGTTTCAGATATTCAAAGAACATCTAAGATTCTTTCAGCAGAATTAAAATTAAAAGAACTAAAATCTCATTCAAGACCAACAATAAAACAATCAGCAAATCTCCTCTCAACAATTACTTATTCTTCAATAAGACAACCCTCTATGATTCCTTCAATGGTTGGAACTTTAGTCGGAGGATTTGATGAAGACGGCTCAACAGAGCTTTATACAATTGAACCAGCTGGAAGTGTTATTAAAGTGGATGATTACGACGCCAACTTCGGAAGCGGTATGCCTTATGTTCTCGGGCTTTTAGAAAGACAATATAAAAAAGATATAACAATTAAAGAAGGAATTGAATTAGCAAAAGAGTCCTTAAAGTCCTCAACACAAAGAGACATTGGTTCTGGTTATGGAATTGATATTTTTACAATAACAAAACAGGGCATAAATAAAGTAGTTGAACAAACAATTGAACCAGATTATAAAAACGATAAAGAATAATTTTAACTTTATAAAAAATTTTAAAATGAAAAAAATAATTAAATTATACGATTTTAAGAAGAGGGAATTAAAAAATTTGAGAGGTTGTTTTTAAATGATAAAGTTTTCAAATTTGGACAAGATGGAATATAATAAAAAACTTTTGTGCGAGTTTCGACGGATTGCAATAAAAAAATCGCTAAACCGCAAAAAGAGGGAAAATCAAAAAAAACCGCGAGGTTGTTTTTAAAATGGATATTCTAAAAAATGTAACAGAGCAACTCCACGGAGACATAACTGAAGCAACATTTGAGGGGGCGAACATTGTTCTTTACACAAGCAATGAAAAATTTTTCAAAGATGATAAAGGAAAAATAAAAGAAATAGTTGAACAGATAAAAAAAAGAATTGAACTTCGGGCAGACCAAAAAATTCTTCCAAAGCAGGAAGAAACAGAAGAACAAATAAAAAAAATAGTCCCTGAAGAAGCAGAGATAACAAATATAATTTTTGATTTTCATAGGAGTATTGTTGTGATTGAAGCAAAAAAACCAGGCATGGTAATTGGTAAACAGGGTTCTATTCTGAGCGAAATAAAAAAAACAACTTTGTGGACTCCGCAAATACAAAGGTCCCCAGCAATAAAAAGCAAAATCACCGAGAATATCAGGGAAGTTCTTTATGCAAATAATAATTACAGAAGAAAATTTCTTAATTTAATCGGGAAAAAAATTTACAAGGAATGGAACCCAGACAAGGTTGATGAATGGGTTCGGCTTACTTTTTTGGGCGGAGCAAGACAGGTTGGAAGAAGTTGCATTTTATTGCAGACCCCAAACTCAAAAATTCTCCTTGATTGCGGGATAGATGTCGCCTCACAGATGAAAGACAAATTTCCTTATTTTGATGTCCCAGAATTTGACATAGGACAATTAGACGCGGTGATTATCAGCCACGCACATTTAGATCATGTCGGACTGCTTCCTTATTTATACAAAATGGGCTACAAAGGTCCGGTTTACATGACCCCTCCTTCAAGAGACATCGCGGCTTTGCTTTCACTGGATTTTATCGGCGTCGCTTACAAACAGGCAGCACAACCATTGTTTAGTTCAACAGACATTAAAGAAATGGTAAAACATAGCATTTGCTTGAATTACAATGAGGTAACAGATATAACCCCTGACATCAGGATGACTTTTTACAATTCAGGTCATGCTTTGGGAAGTGCAATGGTTCATCTCAACATTGGAAACGGTTCGCACAATTTACTTTACACTGGCGACTTTAAATACGGAAAATCACGACTACTTGACCCAGCAGTAACTACTTTCCCGAGAGTGGAGTCAGTCATCACAGAATCAACTTATGGTTCAAGAAATGATATTTTGCCCCCGAGAATTCAGTCAGAAGAAGAACTTTTGGGGTTAGTTAATAAAACAATGGAAAGAAAAGGAAAGGTCTTAATTCCTGAATTGGGTTTGGGAAGAGCACAGGAAACAATGCTTATTCTTGAGGACGCAATGAAAACAGGGAAAATAAAAAAAGTTCCAATATATATTGACGGAATGATTTGGGATATTAATGCAATCCACACTGCCTACCCGGATTTTTTAAGTAATCAAGTCAGGTCATCAATTTTTAGAGACCAAAATCCTTTTATTTCAGAAACATTTTCAAGAGTTGGTTCTGTTCAAGAAAGAAGAAAAGTTATAGAAGGCGGACCATGCATTGTTCTTGCTACATCTGGAATGCTTGTTGGCGGTGCGTCAGTAGAATACTTCAAGGAATTCGCAGGAAACAAAAACAACTCAATAATTTTTGTGTGTTATCAAGGGGTTGGCTCTTTGGGAAGACAAGTTCAGGAAGGAATTAAAGAAACAAAAATGGTTGTTGACGGAAAAGAAGAAAGAGTAACTATAAATTTAGAAGTCCAGAGTATCTTGGGGCTTACTGCTCACGCTGGCAGAAACGAACTGCTTTCATTTTTTAATAACATGCGACCAAAACCAAAAAGAATAATTATCAATCACGGCGAAATTTCAAAATCACTGGACCTTGCTTCGGCATTATACAAACTTAACAGAGTTGAAACAAATGTCCCGCGGATTTTAGAGACCTTAAGATTGCGATAAATTTAAAAACAACATTTTCTTATTTCTGTTATAAAATGGTGACAATTAATTTTACAAATAAATGGCTCTATAGTTTTATTGCTGTCGGCGTCTTAATTTTATTGGGAGTAGGAGTTTATGCTTTTGGCGGAGTTCAGCCAAATATTATGGGACACAGCACAAATGAAATCGCTCCTCCAACTGGCTGTGGAATGGGGCAGGTTTTAACATGGGGTGGAGATTCTTGGGATTGTGTTGATATGGCAAGTGGAGATGGAAGCATAAGTGATTCTTTTAAAATTGTATATGAGGATGGAGGGGATTCTGCACTTTGTATGGCTGGATGTCCAGCATCTCATCCAAATGTGATTGCAGGGGGTTGCCAAATAACCTCTTCAAATGAAAAGCATTTAAAAATATCTAAACCAAATATTGATTACAATGGTTGGCTTTGTCATTGGCATACTGCTGGCTGGGTAAACTGCTGGGCTACCTGCACAAATCTTGATGTCGCTCTTGTAGAAGAAGTTGAATCTGTTGATTCAGAACCACTTGAAATAATCTTAAATAAAGGTGTTGAAAGTAGTTTGATAAATTGTGATAGTGTATGTGGTCAAATTGGTTTACAATGTCTAACTGTTGGAACAGATGAACAAGCACTTAATGAAAAGTTATACAAGTATTATGGAGGCAATTTATTATCAACCCTTTCTGCATCTTGTTCAACAATAATGGAGTATTCATCTACCTATGATTCTATAATTGGAGATGTTGATACTTATACTTTAACTAATTGTAAATGTGTCAAACAAAGTTAAATAGTTCTTTTCCAAAAAAATTTTAAAACTTTAAAAACATAGTTTCCTTTTTTTGTTGATGATAAAAATTAAATCAATTCGTTTAGCTGTCTCTTATGCGATTTCCAAAGGATTGCAAGAAAGAAATCGCTTTATGCCCTTTAGGGTACCAACCGCACAGAGAGGGAAGGTTACGCCGAAGTTATTGAAAATGACAAAACTAAATTATTCATCTCAGTTTTCAATGGCTGAGTTAAGGAAACTGTAGGTGTCCTCGCAATGAAACACAACTTAAAAATAACTTTTGTTCTTTTAGCAATGTTTGTTCTAACTCAATTCATCGGGCTTTATGTTGTGGATTATTATTCTCCGATAAAAATTTCAGACGGAAATTTGGTAAATGTGTCTTCCCCTGATTTGCCGTTCGGACTTGAGACACCAGAAATAAAAGAGGAGTCGGACTTTTACAAGTTGTTTCCGTCGCTGATTCTGGCTTTTGTAATCGCGATTTGCCTTTTGTTTTTCCTGACCAAATTTAAAGTAGAATTTATTCTGAAACTCTGGTTTTTTATTGTGGTAACTATCGCATTGTCAATTTCTCTTATTTCAGTCCTTCCAAAACTTAAATACCTAACATTAATGGTTTTAGTAATCGCACTTCCTCTTGCATTTATTAAAATTTACAAAAGAGGTTTTTTAGTTCACAACATCACAGAACTTTTTATTTATCCAGGGATTGCCGCGGTTTTTGTTCCAATCTTAAATATTTACACGATAATTATTCTTTTAATAATAATTTCAATTTATGATATGTGGGCGGTCTGGCACTCGGGCATCATGCAAAAAATGGCAAAGTACCAGATAAATAAATTAAATGTTTTCTCAGGGTTTTTTGTTCCGTATGTTTCAAAAAAAGTTAGATTAAAATTAAAAAAGATGAAAAAAACTTTAACAAAATCGCAATTAAAGAAAAAGAAAATTAAAGTTAATGTTGCGATTTTGGGAGGAGGGGATGTCATTTTTCCGATAATCACTGCAGGAGTTATTCTAAAAACAAAAATAACTTTGTTCGGTTTGCAATTTGTCGGGGGTTTTATTCCGGCATTGTTTGTAATTGCAGGAGCAACTCTTGGATTAAGTTGGCTATTTTTCTTCGCTGAAAAAAAGAAATTCTATCCCGCAATGCCTTTTATTACAGCAGGAATTTTTTTAGGAATTTTAATTAATTGGGCATTGCAGATTTAAGTATTGTTCTCACTTTAGGAAAGTAACAAACCAAAAGATTTATAAAACAAGATTTCTATGTGAGTTTATGAAAATAAAAATTCAATTTAAACCTTGGAAAAAACCTTGGACAAAAAAGTCTAAGTTAGAAGTAGAAAGTAAAGCAGGGGGTTTAAAGGTTTTTCAAGAAGATATAGCGATAAAAAAAACAAACCCTTTTTGTTATGCTACGGATTTTGAAAGAGAAGGTAAAGATGGATATCAAGTAACTGTAACTGGTTCATTTAATCCTTCAGATATTTATTGTGATATTACTCGTAACGGATTTGTTATAACTGATACTAAATTTCAATTTGGAACTAAATTTGAAGACAGAATTAAAACTGAACTTCAAGGAGAACTTTAAAATGTTAGTCCAACAAGAATTAATAAATAAGGTCAAGGATTACTTTGACTTGAACATTTACGAGACAAAGGTCTGGTTGGCTTTGCTTGGAAAAGGAATTGCGTCAGCAGGAGAAATCGCGAGCATTTCAAGAGTTCCAAGAAGCAGGACTTATGATGTTCTTGAAAGTTTGGAAAAAAAGGGCTTTGCAATTATTAAACTCGGAAAACCAGTTAAGTATATTGGGATTAAACCAAAAATCATTTTAGAAAAATTAAAAAACAATGTCAGAAAACACGCCGAGGACAGAATAGTTAGTTTGTCAAATGTAAAAGAGACCGAGGAGTTTGTAAAACTTGAAGAACTTTATCGCGGAGGAATCTCGCCTGTAAAAAGAGAAGATGTTTCTGCGGCTTTAAAAGGAAAATCAAATATTTCTGAGCATCTGAAAGAAATTTTTCTCAACGCAAAAAAAGAAGTCATAATTTGCACAAATGCCGAAGAGATAATTTCAAAGGCGAAAATTTTCCAGCAAACATTTAAAATTCTAAAAAACGCAAATATAAAAATAAAAATAGCTTTATCTGGCGATGCGGATTTAATAAAAGAAATTGAAAAAAAATTTGAGATGAAAATAAAAAAAATAAATATCAATGCAAAATTCTTTATCATAGACAAGCAGGAAATATTATTTTACCTGTCAAAAAACACAGAGAAAGAAGATGTCGCAATCTGGCTTAATTCTGAATTTTTTGTTCAGGCATTTGCTGGCTTATTTGAAAAGGCAATGAGTGGGAAATGAAATGGGGAAAATAGGAAAGTATTTTCTAAAAGGGGCATTGATTACCGGATTAATTCTTGGAGGATGTGGAAAGAATGAGGGGGGATTGGAAGAAAAACTAAATCATGTAACCCCTGTAGTTAGGACAATCAATGGAGTTGATTATGAAGTAAACGGAAATAGATTAATTCAAAAAACAGAAGATGAAAATAAAACTGCTAAATTTGGAGTAATTTCTGATCCTGAAGGATTTTATAAAAATGTTGAAGCTTTTTCTGAACATTTTAAACAACAAAATTTAGATGGAATAATAATGCTTGGGGATTATGCTCAGCATTTTAGGAAAAAACCAAATCCAAAATTATCTGACTATGATGAGATTATGATGTGTCTGGAAAATGTTGCTAAAACTGGATTGCCAATTTATGTCCTCCCAGGTAATCATGAAATGAGAAAAGATTATGGAAAAGCAATAAAAAAACTTTCTAAAAAACATAATAATATTTTTGATTTAAATGAGATAAGAATAGTTGATGGGGATGATTTCGATTTTGTAAGCAATCCATTTGGAACAGATTTTACTTATCATAATGAAAGTTTTAGAGGAACTAAAGAACAACTAAGAAAAATAGGGGGATATGCAAGATTATTACAAAAAGATGATGACCCAGAAATTTTATTAACACATCAGCCCCCAAGATGTAAGGGGAGGAATGGTATTGATGTTGTTTTTGATGGTAAAAATGTTGGTGATGAAACTCTTGATAAAACAATGAGAAATAATAAAATAAAATTTAGTTTATCAGGTCATATACATGAAGCTGGTGGTAAAGGCGTTACTTCAAACGGAAGATTAGTAAATCCAAATACTTTTTCTGATGATTTAAGATTTAATCCTGGTTCGGCAGGACCATGGAGATACTTAAATGGAGAGATTTATAATGGAATGGCAGGAATTATAACTATTAAAAACGAAAAAATGAAATATGAAACTTTGTTGTTAAACTAAAAATCCAAAATCTCCAACCCCTTAATACTCATCTCTTTTATTTTTTTCTTATTTTTCTTTTTCCAAGATTCAATAAATTTTTTTACATTAAATCTAATTTTTTCTTTTGCATAAATTCTCTTTGACTTAATAAAAATATTTTTATGTTCTTTTTTAAACCTCTTAACATTTTTTAAGTCCTTTTCACTCGGGCCTTTAAATAAAATTTCCTTTTTACTTTTTACAACAAAAAAATATCTTGCGGATTTTTTCTTATTATAATTAAATCCGCTCTTTTTAATTTCAAAAAATCTTTCAATTTCCCAACTCAAATGTTTGTAAAATTTTAATAATTTACTTCCTGCAATATCCCCCTCCTGCTTATTTGTGCTTACTTCTATTAAAATAAATTCATTTTTATTTCTCTTTGCGTTTGCTTTGATTTTTTCTAAATTTATTTTTTTAATTTCAAATTTTTTTGCAGAAGGAGATTTTAAAAAATCCACACAAACCTTCTGGAAATTTTCAAATGTTTCTTGAGAAAGTCCTGCCAAAGCATTTCTCTGTTTGTAAGTTGGGTCAATTAAAATAATTGGGGATTTTAATTTAGAATTATTTAAGTCCATCAAAACCCTTTGTTTATTTTTAAAATGTTTTTCAATATCTATGATTTCCTGAGTTTTGATCTTCACAACAGCTTTAATAAACTTCAAAAAACTTCCATAATGATAAACAAGTAACTCAAGCCCATAGCCAGAAAATCCTCTGATGTATGATTCAGCACCATAACAATTGTTCGCGTAACAAAATGCCTTCGCGAGCCGTATTTCATCTAGGACCTTTTTTGATTTTATTTTTTTATTAATATATTTGACATGCGAATAAGACAGGTCAGTGATGTTCTCTGCTTTTTTTGGGATTTTTATTTTCTTTACAGGAATTATTTCAAGAAAAAAATTTGGATTTATATTTATTTGGAAATAATCTCTTGAGCCGTGAATTATCAAAATTTTTTTAAGTTTCATGCTCTTTAATATTTTCAAAGTCAGGTTTGAAATTTCTTCTTTATATTTTTTATCAAACCGCACAAAAACATCAACATCATATTTGTTTTTGTTTATCATAGTGTTTTTAGCAAAACTCCCGCCGACAAAAATTTCAGCGTCTATTTTTAGAACCTTAATTTTTTTCTGAAATTTTTCTAAAAAATCTTCAAGCAAATTTTCAATCCCTGTTAATTCTTTTTCCTGCGGTTTTACTTTTTCTAAAACTTCTTCCAAGACAGAATTTATCTTTGAAACCATCTTATAAATTATTCAAATGGCTTTATATTTTTATTGCTTAAGACATTTTTTAAAACAAACATTTATAAATTTTAAATTAAATAAAGTATTATGAAAACATTGCAGGGAACACAGACAGAAAAAAATTTGTTGAAATCTTTTGCAGGAGAATCCCAAGCAAGAACAAGATATGATTATTTTTCTAAACAAGCAAAAAAAGAAGGTCTGGAACAAATTTCTGAGATTTTTGCAGAGACCGCCTTAAACGAAAAAGAACACGCCAAAATATTTTTCAAATTTTTAGAAGGAAGAGCAGTTGAAATTACTGCGGTTTATCCTGCTGGAAAAATAAGAACTACTCTTGAAAATTTAAAAGTTTCTGCTGAAGGTGAAAACGAAGAATACACAAAGTTATATCCTGAATTTGCCAAAACCGCAGATGAAGAGGGATTCACTGAAATTGCAGTTTCTTTTAAGATGATAGCAAAAGTTGAAAAAGCCCACGAGGAAAGATACAAAAAATTATATGACAATCTCAAATCAGGAAATGTTTTCGTGAAAAAAGAAAAAACAATTTGGAAGTGCAGGAATTGCGGTTATTTGCATGAATCAGAATCTGCTCCAGAAAAGTGTCCTTCGTGTTTGCACCCGCAATCTTATTTTCAAATTAAAGAAAACAATTATTAGATTTCTTTTTTCTCATCAAAATTTTTAATTTCTTCAGAATCTTCCATGCTTTTTTTTAATGTTGAAGCAAGGTCAATTATGTATTTCCCTTCTTCAAGTTTATAAATCAAAGGTCTTTTTTTATTAAACAAATTCACAATGTCAATCTCAAATTTTCCAACACCTGTAATTCTCACCGACTCTATGTCCAGAATTACTGGGATATCTTCTTCAGGAATTCCGACAATTTCTCTGATATCTTTTTCAATTTTCTTTTTATCTTCGTCAGCAATTTCAATTAATTTTTCTTTTGCTTGGTTAAGTTGCTCTTCCTTGATATAAAAGAAAAAATGCCCTCCACACTTGCTACAACCAGATAATAATTCTTTACTTCCCGCAGGATAAAGTTCCCCACAATGTACACATTGATTTGGCATTTTTTGATTTTGCAAATTTTATTTATACCAATAACAAAATTAAAAGATGCCATTGGCATGCTTTTCTAAAGTAAAAGACATTATAAAATTATTGGTTATTTAGCACCACAAATCTAAAATCATTAACTTAGCATCAATTCAATTTTTTCCGGATTTCTTTTTATTTCCTTCACAATTGTTGCAGGGCCGATAATTGTTATTGCTCCTAAATCTCCTTGTGTGATGATGCTCACAACGCTGTTTCTCATCTTTTCAAAAAATCCTTGTTTGTCGTTTCCAGAAATTACTGCAAGTTCTACCCCGCTAAAATTTTTAATATGCCCAATCATTGCCATTGTGTCTCCAATAAGCCGTGTTTCTTCTTCAGGTCTAAGTTTTCCCTGCAAAATCAAAATATTATTCCCTAAAATAATTTTAAGAATTTTTTTCACCCTCTCATTGCTGTCTAAATTTCTAATTTTAGAATAAGGTAAAAACTGAATTGAAAATCCTTTTATTTTTTTCAAACTCTTTTTTTTACTTTTGCTCATTTTTTTTCACCATCTTTATAAATTAATTACTTTAAGGTATTCGTTTATTATTTTTTTTCTTTCTAATCTTTTTTTGCTTGAGTAATATGCTTTTGTTACAATACCCACTACTCCTCCACTTAAACTTGCCCCCCCAATTGAAGGTTTACCATATTTGAAAGCAATAGTTCCAATAACTAACAGCCCCAATGTAAATCCCATCAAAGACCTTTCTATTCTGGATAATTTTCCTCTCATTGTTTCATTAAACTTTTTTACTTTTTAAACTTTCTTGGATAATTTAAAAACTGATTCATAAAATTCTTCCAGATTATCCCCGTATTTTGCACTTATGCCGATGGTTTCATATTCTGGAAAAGCCGCCTCAATTTTTTTTAAGTCGGATTTTTTCAAATCAACTTTATTAGCAACAATTAAAACCGGAATTTTTCTCGCAACTAAATTTCCAATAATTGTGATGTTCACCTGATTATATGGGTTTTCTGTGGAGTCCAAAACAATTACAACCATATCCATATCGTCCAGCCATTTGATGCTTTCAATTATTCCCTGAGTCGCTTCTTTTGCCCTGTCTCTCGCCTGCTTTTTTTTAAGTTTATATTTTAAAAAATCCTCGTAATCAATTTTTGTCGCAATTCCCGGCGTGTCTATCATTTTAAAAATCATAGATTTTCCTTTGTGGCTTATTTCAACTTTTTCTTTAAACTGGACGCTCCGAGTTTCATGCGGAATTTTGCTAACACTTCCAATTTCTTCGTCAGTAAAATCCTTGCAAATTCTGTTTACTAAACTTGTTTTCCCAGAATTTGGAGGACCATAGAATCCCAATTTTATATCTTTTTTATTCTTAAACAAGTTAGTAAAAATTTTTTTGAAAAAATTCCTAAATATTCTTATTGCCATGTTATAAATCTGTTAAAAAGGTTTATAAAATTTTATATAAAAAAGTCCTTAAATTTGTTTTTCTCCCAGACCCTTTTCATTCTCTGTTTTTTTAAATATCCCAAAAAGTTTCCCCAACGGAATCTCAAACATACCCGTCCGTTTCCCAACATATTTTCTCATGACATATTTTATTTGTTCTGAGTTCCAGCCGACTTTTTTCAATTTGACAAGAATGTCTTTATTTTTCAGCCCTCTTTTTTTCGTGTTATCAATATATGTAAGTAAATTGTATAAATTATTTCTGTTCTTAAACAAATAATTTTCATATCTTCTTTTATACCATTCCTGCAAAATTATGTATGTAACAAAACCAATAATTATTAACAGGGAAATAATCAAAATAAAAAAAACCCATTTGCGTTCCTGTTCCCCATTTTCATCTTCATCAACATCATAGCCAGAGATTGATAATTTATTTATTCCTGGAGAAATAAAAATAGGAAGCTCAGAAAAACTGATTTCTTCTGTTGTTGAAAAAACAATTGTTTTGCTTTCTGATAAATCAGTGTAAAAATATCCGAATTTTTCATCTAATAAATTGTCTTTAAATTTCAGTCCTTCAATATCATAAAAAATAAAATAAGCGTTATCAGAGTCGGCTTTTTTTGTCAACTCAATTTCAAAAACACTCACAGCTGGTTTTGTTTCGTCAGAATATGTTGCAGATATTTCTTTAAAACTAATTTTTATTTCTATGTTTTCCTGATTCCACGCAAGAACAGAATTAGCATATTTGTCCTCGTCGTCAAAGTCATATTCTTCGCCAGTAATTGATGTTAAAATATCTAAATCAATGTCTCGTTCGCTTGGATAAAATGAAAGTGAATCCGCGACTTTGCTCGTTGTAATCTTTTCAGGAATTTGTAAGCCCAACAACCGAGCCATAATTTTCCCATATTCTGCTTCAGAAGTAGTGCTCGTGTAATTTTTTTGAATTTCGTTTAATGTTGAATTAAGAAAATTAATATTCAGTGCAGAATTTAAACTGCTCTGGTAAAACAAATCAAAATTTTTAATCTGTGTCTGCACGTGATTTAAATTATTTAACCTTTTTTCTATTGAAGAATTTATTGCATTCTTCGGGGAACTCACCGTAATATTAAAATTTTTAGAAAATTCATTTTGGTTTGAATCTGTTATTTTTATTTTTAAAATATATTGCCCTGTTGAATTGTAAGTATGACTCGCCTTGTTTGTTGTCGTTGTTTTATTTTTCTGGTCGCCAAAATCCCAAAAATATTTTGTTATATTTCTGGAAGAATTAATAACAACTCTGAATTCTGTTGGATATGCAGAGATTGTTATTGTAGGGGTTAGGGAAGTTATTATTGAGGAGGACTCAGTTTGAGAACCAACACATTCAGCAACATCCCAATCATCAGTTGAAAAATTTCCTTGTTTCCATCGTTGCAACATTGCAATTAAGTTTTCTGTATTGAACTTACAAATTTTTTCTAAACCTACTATTTCTTGTGCACTCTCATTAATGATTTGTTTTTGTTGATTTATATTTTCTTGAGTAAGATTAGCGTCCAACAATTCTTGCACAGATTCATTACTAAATTCAGCAGAATTACTTTCTGTTTTTTGATAATAGACACATTTAGTTTCTTGAATCCCCTTCAATTCCATAAGTGTTGTGGAAGTAAAAATAATTCCTTCTAGATTATTGTTGGAAGTATAATTAACATTAGCCAAACTGCAATTCAGCGACGCGTTGATAAAACAATCAAAGTCAGTTCCGCAGTCAGCGACGCTGTTTGCACTAATAAAACTAAAACTCAAAATTACAAATCCAAGCATTACAAAATATTTTATTTTCATCTCTTTTTTATTTCAATTTATTTTTACTATCTTTAAATATTAAAAATCCGTAAATAAAACTAATTAATAAAAGCGTAACAACAAAACCATAAATCCCGAAAAATCCGAGCTGAACTGCTGCAGGGCAGGGAATTCTCGGGCTTGTTCCCTCAAAACATTTTGCAGATTCTGTTTTTTCAGCTTCTTCATCATAAGGGTCATAACGATATTTTTTAGTACCAAGAATATTAGTTTCTATGCACTCATCCTTTTCATGTTTTATTGGGCATCCATCTTTAAAATATTTATTATCTTCATCCCACTCCCATTCTGCAGTCCAGGAATAAGTCATCCACCCGTCATCTTCACAAGGGTCAAAAATTGATTCATCATAATAACAAGTTCCTATTTCTGGAAGAGCGTCGCCATCTGGGAGAGTAAAACTTGGATCTGGAGTTGGATCTATTGGAGGAGCGAGTCCCCCAGGAGGACAACCATCCCCTCCGAGATCAACACATTCAAAACTTGAATCTAAGAATCCTGGACATCCATCAGAAGTAGTACAATAGTCTCCTGGTTTATTTCCTGAAGCTGTTGAAGGACAAC
>DAOWFF010000012.1 GCA_030638105.1 archaeon
TACTCTTCTTTTTCTCTGATTTTCCATGAATTGCGCCATAATCTTTGAATTACCCACAAAATTTATAAACTTATTCTGGTAAGGGTGTAATATTGTTGTGGTAAGGGTTCCCTTACGGGAAAGAAAAACCCTAAGTAAACAATAAAAAAGGGAAATGATGGAGAAAAAACCAAAAACCGCGATTTATGTCCGTGTTTCAACGCAGGAACAGGCAAGAGAAGGACTGAGCGTGGACGCCCAAATAGATAAATGCAAATCTTTTTGCGATGCTCGGGATTGGGATGTTTTCAAAGTTTATAGAGACGCCGGATATTCTGCAGGAAGTTTAAACCGCCCTGCTCTTGAGCTGATGTTAAGAGACGCACAGGAAAATAAATTTAATATAATTCTTGTTTACAAAATAGATCGTTTTTCAAGAAAACTAAAGGATTTAATTCTGGTTTTAGATGACTTGAAATCCCAAAAAATAAATTTCACCTCTGTTACAGAACAGATAGACACAACTTCTGCAATGGGCGAGGCGTTCTTCCAGATAATCGGCGTCTTTGCCCAATTAGAACGGGGCATGGTTAAAGAAAGAGTTGAATTGGCCTTTGAGAGAAAAATCAAATTCGGAGAGGCATTATTTCGGGCACCATTGGGCTATGTTTATCAAAACAAAAAACTCGTTCCAGACCCAGAAAACGCGACCAAAATAAGAGAGATATTTGAAATGTGTGCAAGAGATATAAATTACAAAGAAATATCTCAAAAATTCAACATCCCCTCTTCAACACTTTATCAATTAGTAAAAAATCCAATTTATCTCGGAAAAATAAAATATCGCGGAGAATTGCACAAGGGAAAACACAAAGCATTGATTGATGAAAATTTATTCAACCAAGCCAACAAAATACAAAATGAAAAATAACCTGAGTCATCAACTTAGAGAAAAAATTTTAACAAGAGATAATTTTTCCTGCCAAAAATGTAATTTTAAAGACAAGACATCTGAGGAATTAGAACTGCATTGCGTTAAATCTTCGGGATTAGACCAAGCCGAAAATTTTGTAACTCTTTGCTCTATTTGCCATAATCACGCACCTGATTCTGAAAAAGATTTAGTTCTTTATCTTAATGAAAAAGTAGACGGAGTTTTATTAAATACCTTTAGGAAATCTTTGCGTTCTGTAAGTAAAAAAACAAAGCAAGGAATGAATAAGCAATTTGTTAGAGGAAAACATTTAACAAAAGCCCCAAGGGGCTACAAATTAGTTGACAAAGAATTGGTTCCCGACGAAAATTCGGGCACAATCCATAAAATCTTTCAGGAATTTTTAGACACTGGCGTAAGTTTAACTCAATTAGCAAAAAAAAACAACATGACAACTGCTGGAATAAAAAAACTGCTCCAAAATACAACCTATCTCGGAAAAGTCAAGTTCGCTTCTAAAGAAAGTGATGGAAAACACAAACCCCTGGTTTCAGAAGTTTTATTCAACAGAGTTCAAAATAAATTAAACAGAAACTTTGTGAAAACTTATAAGCAAACACCTGTTTAAACACCTGTCCAAACAGCAAAATGAAAACAAAATGCGTAAAATGCGGTTATGAGTCCGAGGAAAATCTTGAGAAATTCCGCCTGCCAATGTGTGATATTTGCATTAGGTTTGCCCCGAACACCGACGACAAGTTTAAAGAATATATTTCTGAAAAAATTGATTGCCAAAATTTAGAATCATTCAGAAAATTTTCTGAGATTGGAATGCCCCAGAAAAAAGCAATGGTAAAAAAGGCATTACAGGGAAAAATTATGTCTCGACCGGCGTTTGGTTATAAAACAGAAAACAAAAAATTAATTCCCGCAGAAAACTTCAGAGAAGTAGAAGAAATCTTTGAAAATTTTTTAAACGAAAATATAACTCTGACCAAACTCGCAAAAAAACACAACCTCTCAGTCAACGGTCTGAAAAAAATCCTGACAAATTTCACTTACATCGGGAAAATCAAATTCAACAACCAGATTCATCAGGGCGACCACAAACCAATAATTTCCTCAACCCTGTTCAACCATGTTCAGAATAAGTTAGAGAAGTTGAGAAAGAATTAATCCTATTTCTTAAAATATATATTGTATCCTTATAAAACTTTTAAAGTTATTTCAAGAATTTTATTTATGGTCAAGCAATCAAGGAGTATCCACCATAAAGCATTAGAAATATTAAGCAGACATCCAGAGATTATTGGGCTTTCAAAAAAAGATATAGCAGTTGCATCAATAGAGCCCTTGCTTTTTTACAGGGGAAGTTTTTACGCTGAACCAGATTTGGTTTTTGAGTTAACAAACAGAAAGGCAATAATCATAGAATACAAATCAAATGGCCATAAAAAACTTGTAAGCAAGGCCAGAGGTCAACTTGAAAAAGCAGTTGATTTTTATGAAAAAGTAATGGGGGTTTCTACAAAAGGGTTATTGATAACTGGCACTTCTTACCCTGAATTAACAAATCCTAAATATAAAAAAAAGAAAACTCCAAAAAACTCTTCCTTAAAACGCCGAAACCATAATGGAAGTAGTCCTATTTCTTAAACTTACTAATATCTTTTGCTAGATTTGTAAATGGAAACGGCCGTTCGTTTGAAACCATTGTTAGGTATCTAAAATAAGTGTAAATTTGCGTGTTCCACTTTTCGCTCAGTTCTGCAAGTTCCTGCATTCTTCTCCCTGCAAACAAAGTATAAATCCAGTTAATCACTCCAATAACTACAATAAACCATCGCCAAATTCCAAGGACAAGTCCAGACACAACTGAAACAACAATCCTCATCAACACCTCAATTCTCTCACCCATTTTATTATTAGAATAATTTTGTTTATAAAACTATCTAACTAATTTAAAATTCATCCGGCAACATTTTCGGTTCCAACTCTTTTTCAATGTTAACCAATTCATACTCAATTAAATTCTCTGCAAAAATTTCTTTTATTTTATTTATTTCTTTTTTAAGTCCTTCAGGATGTTTATAAATTATTTGAAATGTTGCATTAAATTTTCCAACACTTAAAGAAAAAGCATATACTCTGTCTCTTTGTTTAGCATAGGTTCGCAGTTTATTTGGTTGTTTTTCATAAATATATTGGGCACCCGAACCATATAAAGGTATCGGTACCCGAATATAGGGATACATTTAAATACTATCGGAATATTTATATAGTATGAAAAGAGGTTTCTTCTATGGCAACAAAAATAGACGTCGTTAGTCTAGCAAAAGATGTTAAGGATTTTATAGTGAATACTGACGTAGGATATAAAACCCCTTTGCTAAAAAAGAAAATTTTTGATAGTGATGATAACTCTTTTTTAAGAATTGTGAAAACAATTGGTTCAAACACAACTATTGTGGATGTTACTTTAGTTGATGATGATTTCATTTCTAGAGCAGTTTTAGGATATTAAAATGCCTGTAGTTACTTATGAATCCAGATTAGTTTTGGATTTTCATTTTTATGAAGAAATTATTAGAAAAAATCCCAAACTTTTAATGAAGTTAATGTATATAAATGCCAATTCTAGAGGTCATAAAAGAACCTCCAATATTATGTCAAAAAATATTTTTAATAAAATACTTGAAATGTACCCTTCCATGCATCGTTCTACTTTAAGGTCGGCTTGTTTTGATATTGAGGTTGGAGAATTAGAGGAAATTGAAGATGAAATTGAAAGAGTTATAAAATATGCCATACACATAACTGAAGAAACCCCTCACAAATCAATAATTCTAACTTCTGAAGAAAAAGTCAATGAATATGAAAAAAATCCTCACTACAAAAATGTAAAAGAAATATCAATTAAGGGCGGAGAAGACGCAATAATTCTAATAGAAACATATTGGAAAGAATGTACAGAAAGATAAATATCTTTTAATTAATATTTTCCTTTTTCAATAATAATTTTTCCATTAAATTTTCTTACTACTAATTTTTTGTTTAACAAATCTGATTCTTCAACAACTTGTTTAGGGAGATTAATTCTATATTTGATATAAGTTATATCCCCTACTTTTTTATCAATAACCTTCATTATTTTCATAAAATAATTAGGTACCCGAACTTTTTAAACATTTCGGAACCCCAAGAATTAAGACCACTTAATGCACCAGTGTACTCTTCAAAAGGTTTTTGGGTTAACATAACCTTCGCAAGACAGAAAAATCATCTCTTACTACTCTGCCTCATCTTCCTTGCCTTTGAATCCCCTGGCTTGTATTGTTCTTTTCTCCGAACATCTGCAACAAGCAAATTCCTGTCGTATTTTAAAAACGCATTTATGAGTTCTGCTGATTCTGAAAATTTAGAAATCGCCTTTGCCAACGCAAGCCGTGCAGCATCAATCTGGGATTTTTCTCCCCCGCCCTTCACACTTATGGCCACATCAAAATTTATTTTACCAAGAACACCTTCAGCAATTCTTACTGGCTCTTCAATTTTTAGTTTGTCAAACATCATCAACTGATTTTTGTCTTTTTTATTCACAGTAATTTTTCCAGAACCAGGAGTGATAACTGCCCGAGCCACTGCTGTTTTCCGTTTACCTGAAGCAATTATTTTTTTAGTTTTTTCAGTCATTTTGCAAACTCCTTTACTTGCGAAAATTTATTTCTTTTTTCTTTTCCAACACTTATTTTTTCAACATCCTGAAATTCTTTCGGCACATTAACAAAGCATTTTATCTTTTTAAAAGCAATTCTGCCCCTGCCTTCTCTGTGATTTGGGAGCATCCCTCTTATAACTCGCTTCACCATTCTTTCACTTGTCTTAATGTGCTTCGGACCTTTTTGACTCGCCCCAAACCTGCCCCGCTTTTCTTCAAATTCTTTTTTGATATTTACCTTGCTTCCAGTTATTATAACCTGCCCGCAGTTCACAACAACAACTTCCTCGCCCTTCAAGGTCTCTTTTGCAACATAACTCGCCATTCTTCCTAAAACCGCACCTTTTCCGTCTATGATTTTCATTTGTTTAAAATTTTAACTCCTTTTGCTTCAGGATTTTTTTTAATTTCATCAGATATATTTGAAATTTCACAACCTGCCTTTAATAATTTTTCTTTCGCCTTTTCAGAAAAACTCGTTGCAACAACCTTGATTTTTTTAGTTATCTCGCCCTGAGAAAGAACCTTGCCAATAACCAGAACAATTTCGCCCTGCTTTGTTTTTTCATCAATGTCTCCCAGATTTAATTCTGCCCTGTTTTTTCTTGGACCCGAGAGAACTTCAGCAACCCTTGACCACGCCCGGCACTTTTTCGCAGAAATAATTGTCTCAACTAATCCTGGACTTGTCTTTCTTTTTGTTTGCTTTTCTATTTTTGTTTTTGATTTTACCATTTTATTAACTGAGAAGTATTACTTCCCACTTACGCTGAGTTTATTAAACTAACTCGCAGGTAAAAAACCGAGCAGATTTCAATTTATAAAGTTTGCTAAACTCGCGGGTAAAAGAGATTTGGATTGGAAGGGGGTTATTATGATTAGCTAGTGATTGAGATTAAATTTTGAAAATAAATGGTTGGCACTGGCTGAGAGGAGTAGAGATAGTAACTAACGACTCATTTCTCTTTCAGAAGTATAACTCTTATATAAA
>DAOWFF010000049.1 GCA_030638105.1 archaeon
AACTTTTGTATTCCTCAAAGAGGATGATGAAGTCACTGTGCAAATTTGTGAAACGAATTTGTGCTGGCAGAAAATTTCTGTGAAACTTTTTTGCAATTCCATTCAAGTGTACGCTCCCTTTGTAACTTTTGACTTAATTCTTCTCGCTTCAATTTCTGTTTCCCTTAGCATTAAACAATCCCCGATTCTCACAGGACCTTTAACATTCCGTCTCATCAAACGCCCCATGTCTCTGCCTTCCTGAACATTGCACATGACCTGTGTAATCTCCCCACGAAAACCAGTTCTTCCAATAAGTTCCTCTATAATTGAAGGAACAACTACTCCGATAATTTTATCTTTCCCTTTAGAAGATTGCGATTTTTGTTGCTTAGGTTTTTGTGATTTTACCATTTTTTATTTCCCCACTTTGTTCACTAATCCCTTTTTCTCCTTTTCGTCCATTCTTCCAAACAAAGATTGATTTTTTTCATGTAATGCAACTAAACTTCTATTTAAAGATGTAAGAGAATCATAAACTATCTTATAAATTTCTTCATGGGTTATTTCATATTTTTCTGCCATTTTATTTCAACCCCGTAATATCCGTTTCTGTCTCTCCTGCTTCCACGACAACAACAGAAGACGCTGGAACTGAAAGCCCCACTGCAATCCCTAATTTTTGTTTGCTGTCAACTTCCTGACATGGAACTTTTTTCTCTTTACATAAAATCGGAATATGCTGAACAATTTCTTTTGGCTCAACATCGCCGGCAAATACAACCAGCTTCGCTGTTCCACGCTCAATTGCTTTTGTAACTTCGTTTGTTCCTTTCTCAACTTTCCCTGTTCTTTTCGCTTTCTCAATTATTTGATATACATCCATTTTAATAACCAACATAATAGCAAAAGAAAATATTCCTCGCTTTCGCTCATTGGATAAAATAAATAGGTAATTTGGGTTTTTAAAGTTTTCTTGTGAATTCTTCAGCATTTTAATTCTGCTTTGTTTTACAACAAAATCTCATTTCCACAAAACATCAACTTCATCTGTTCTCTGTCTTGGCTTAATGTCAACCTTGTCTAAATTTTTATGAGAATACTTAATCCCGGACTTAAACATTATCTCCCCTAAAAATGCAATCATCGCTCCGTTGTCAGTTAATAAACTTTTTTCAGGACAGAAAAATTTTGCCCTTTGTAGAGCATTCTTTGCTCTCGGGGTACGCCCGTGGTGCGCTCCCCGTTCTTCACACATAAGCCCGCACATTTCCTGCAAACGAGAATTACACGCTACCCCGCCACCCAAAAGCAATTCATTTTTACCAGTGTGAGCCAAAGCTCTTTCAGCTGTTTCAACCAGCATCGCGAAAACCGTCTCCTGCATTGAATAAGCCAAGTCATTTAAATTGTATGCTTTGCTTTCAATTTTCTGTTTTAAATTAGTAAGAATTCCCGAGAGAGCAATATCCATTCCCTTAACTTTGTAAGGAAGTTCAATATAACTGCCCCCATTAGCCAATGCCTCTATCTTCGGTCCGCCAGGAAAACCAATTCCAGAATAACGGGCAAAATTATCAATAAAATTCCCAACCCCCACATCAAGCGTCTCCCCAAATATTCTGTATTTTCCAGACGCAAAACTAATTATCTGCGTGTTTGCCCCAGAAACATAAAGCATGACTGGATCGCGTGCTTTAGTTAATGCACCGATTTCCAGATGAGCAACACAATGGTTTACAGGAACAATCGGCTTATTTAATTTTTTTGAAATCTCTTTAGCAAATTTCATACCCACGAGCAAACAAGGTGCAAGCCCAGGTCCCTGAGAAAACGCAACCGCATCTATGGTCTTGTCCAAAATCCCTGCTTCTTTTAAAGCCGAAAAATAAATTTCATTCTTAATTTTCTCGTGGTGCTTTCCTGCATCTGTCGGAATAATCCCGCCTTTTTCTGTCGTGTAACTTTTTTTTACATTCGCTAAAACTTTTCCGTCCTCAACAATTCCAATTCCAAAAGTGTGAGCAGTCGACTCAATTCCTAAAACAATTGTCATAAAACAAAAACAAAGAAAGAGTATATAAAATTAATCAAAATAAATTAATAAAAAATAAAAATAAAAGTATAAAAAGATTTATCGTTTTTTCTTCTTCACTACTTTTTTCTTAGCGACTTTCTTTTTCACAACTTTCTTTTTTTTCTTTTTTCCACCACGAGCCATCTTTGCTTCACAAGCATTTCCTTGACCATCTATATAATAAAGATATCCTGGTTTTCTCTTAACAACTTTTTTAGCAACAACTTTTCCCATTATGTTTCACCTCCTTTCATTAATAGAACGAAAAGATAATGAAATTAATTTCAAGAAGTATTTAAATCTTTCGCATCAGCGACGGGGATGCAAACAAGACCCCAAATTTCATAATAGTAACAAATTAAAAATCTTTAGCAAAAAGTTCAACAACTTTTTTGTAAGTTTTATTAATTGGAATTTCAATTAATTTATTGAACTTTTTTTTAGGAAGAACTAAAGGATTAAATGGTTTCACCAACTTAATTTCCTGAACCTTATTTTTTTCATCTAACCAAACAGCGAGGAACTTTGGACAAAAAAAAGAATGAATTTTCAATCTTCGCGGTTTTTTAAAATCAAACAAAAGTAAAGCTCTTGCTTTTTCACGACGAGTAAACATCAAACCTTTTACCATCCAGAACAAATTACAAACTTTAACATCAATTTCAAATTTCTTTTTTTTATATTTTAAATTTATTTTCATTTCATGCCCTTTAGGGTATTTTTTCTTTTAGTTTCTTCAACTCCTTGTAAGTTGTGTAAAATTTATTGACATTTTTTTCTGTAACAAAATTATGATGCTTAAATCCCCCGCCAAAACATTTCGGAATATGCATTAATTCGTGTATCACAACTTTTATTTTTTCTTCTTCATCAAGTTTATCAAATCTCTCTGACAAAAACTCCAGAACATAAACAGCGTCGGTTCCCATCGCTTTTTGCATTAATTTTCCAAGTGCATGACACCTCGCAATCACTCGTTTAGATGAAGTTCCGTAACTCTGATAACACTTAACATTTTCCAGTTTTATATGCGGAAACACATTACCGATTCAAGTATTTTTTTAGTTGGTTGAAGAAACCAGAACCGGAAATTATTGCAGACATTCCATCACGCTTTCAAAAAGGAAAACAATTACCCCTTTTGCTGATTGTAAAAGATTCTGATATATATAATACTGAGATTCTTGGAGTTGAGGTTTATGAAAATAATAATCAAATATTTTCTCAGGAAATTAATATATCACTAAATCAGGCATATTTTGATCAAATATTTTTTATTGATACCTCTGAAATGGAAAGAGGAAAGTATTATTTTAATGTAAAAATAAAATATAAAATCAAAAATAAAATAAAAACTTGCATCAATGATAATCATCGTGGAACAAAACACAAACCTTTGCCTGTTTATATTAGCACGGATCCTTTGCCTAATATCGGTGAATGTGTTTTTGGCGAAACCCATAGCCATACAATCTATACTTCGGATCAACTGGAATTTGGTGCGTCCTTAAGAAGCACTTCTATTTTAGCTGAAGCTTTGGGATTAAATTTTTTCTGTGCTACCGACCACTCCTACGATCTTGACGATGAAGAAAACAACTATTTAAAGAATGATCCCA
>DAOWFF010000055.1 GCA_030638105.1 archaeon
AAAACTATCAAAAGAATTTAATTCAATCTAATTTTCTTTCTGTTTTAAGATATCCCATTAAACTCACATCCATTCCCCAAGTCCTTTTTGCTTTTTCTTTTCCTCAAGATCTCTTAATTTTTCTAATTGTCGTTCAACTCTTTCCAAAGAAAAATCATGTCTGTTAACTAAAATTTCTTTGATTTTTTCTTCATTAACTTTTTCAAATTTCAAATCAGAGTCATTGATTTTCGGCTTATGGAACAACTCAAAAATTTCTGTCCAGTCAAATTGGTCTTGTTCAGGGAGAGTGTGAATTCTTTGTGCAACTTCTTCAAAAATTAAAACAGGTTGCTTGAATTTTCTGACAATTTCCAATGCCCGTTTTTGCCCAATGCCCGGAATTCCTTTTGGATTGTAATCTGTGCCAACTAAAATTCCCAGACAAATCAACTGGTCTAAATTTATTTCCAGAGAATTCAAGACATTATCTAATTCAATTATTTCTGGTTTTATTTCAATCCAACCGCTGAATGTTTTCCTTTTTCTGGACAATGTCAGATTTCTGATTAATTTTGGAGCACCAAAAAGCAAGCTGTCGTAGTCCTGACTTGCACTGGCGTAAATGTCTTTTTTGATCTTGCAGAGATACGCGCATTCTGATTCTCCCTCGCTAAGTGACTGAACAACTGGAATTCCCATTGCTTCTAAAAGTTCCTTGCTTTCTTTAATCATCTCGTCATCAAGACGAAGCAATTGACTGCTGAACTTTCTCATTCCTGCTAAGTCATCTGTTTGTTTTGCTTCACTATATTTTTCTTTAGCCAAGTCCCTTGTTTCTTGTCTTTTTTTATGTGTCTTTGATTTTAGTGCAGGCGCTTCTCCGTCAAAAACATAAATTAATTTCAAGCCGTCAGAAAGTAAGCTGACATTCCTGTAAAAAATCCCAGAAAGATGACTTGTAATTTGTTTTTTATTGTCCATTAAGGGAGTGCCGTCTGCCTGTCTAACCGAAGACAAAAATTGATACAGAGAGTTGAAAGCATCAATGCAAATAGTTTTTCCTGCTAACTCTGGAATTTCAATTTCTTTGCGATGAATTATTTCTCTGATGTTTAATCCCATTATAATTTCCTGGTGATTTTTGTCGGCATTCCAAGAACAAGCCCGAGAGATTTTAAATCATAAAGATTTCTTTGATTTTCTTTTTTTACAGCAATAAATTTCATATCAAGTTTATTTTTGTTGCAAAGTTTTATGTTTTGTTTTATTCTCGCCAAAATTTCTGATTTATTTTTTCCTGTTGAATTTATAATTTCATCCAAATTTATTCCAATTGTAATTTTATTTTTTTTTGCTAATTTCGCGAGGACATGATTAAATCCGGAATTTCTTTGTTTGAATTTGTCTTTTCTTTTTGCCTGACTTAAAAGAAGAATATCAATTTTTTGTTTTTCAAGAATTTTTCTGTTAAGTTCGTCACCATCACTGGTAAAAATTATTTTTTCCCCATGATTTTTTGAAATTTCTTTTCTTGCATCTTCAAAATTGTTACTTCTGATTATTACATGATTTTCCATGCTATTTCAAAGAACCTGATATTTATAAATTTTTAAAAATAGAAATTATTATGAAAGTGCCTTTAATTTTTCCTGAATTTCCTGAAGTTGGTTTTCTATGCTCATGTCATAATTCTTTTTACTGGGAGTTTCTTTTCTAAAAGACATTTCACTTTCTTTTAAAATCTTAGGAATCTGCAATCCAGGAAGAAATTCCTGAAGTTTTTTGAAATTAGTTTTTACATTGTTTATTTTGCGATGCAATTTTAATTTCATTCTTAATTCTTCTAACCTCAAAGTTCGATATCTTTGAATTATTTGCGCAATTTTTAATAAATTCATTTCCAAAGAAAGCAAGTTTTTTTTTGACTGGAGTGCTTCCCCATATCCGAACTTAATGTGAATTAAATTTTCTTTTTTCATTCTATTTTAGAAAAAAGTTCTTTGTCTATTTTAGCAATTTGTCCCTTGATGGAGTTCATTTCATTTTTCCAAAACTCTAACTCTTTTTCTTCCTCTTCTTTTATTTTTTTAGTATTTTCAACCATTTTTTCTATTTCAAAAATTTGTTTTTTTGTTTTTTCAAACAGGTTCAAACTTTCTTCAAATTTGTCTATTCTTATAAA
>DAOWFF010000032.1 GCA_030638105.1 archaeon
CGCAATTACATCTGGACCCTCTTTTTCTTTAATCAATACTTTTGCATTTCTTTCACTTGCTTCTGCAGTTCTCCTGTTAAGGGAATATTTGTTATCCGAGTTTATTCCCGTTTTATTAAAGAAACGATTTAAACATCTTAAACTTCCGACTCTTTTTTTGCTCATATAAGTAGAATCATTTATGCATTTAAATAATTAACGGAAATTTTCCCCCAAAATTATTACACTTTCTTTTTTCAGAAATTCATCAACCACCCTCAAACATTTTTTCTGATTTTTCCATTTTAGTTTTTTCATTGCCTGTTTAAAATCTAACCATTGAGAATCAGAGTGTTCAAAATTATCTATCTTGATTTTTTTCTTTTTAACTTCAGCAGAAAACAGAGAATATGTTTGCCCGACAAAGCCCTTTCTGTCTGGATATTTTTTATCATACTTGTATTTCCCAGAAATCCTGAATTTTTTTATTTTAATTGGAACTAAACCTGTCTCTTCCTTAAGTTCTCGTTTAATTGTGCGGGTTTTTGTTTCAAGAAATTTTCTCCCGCCTTTGGGAAATTCCCAGCCAATCCAATGCAGTTTTCTTTTCAAAATTAAATATTTTATTTTATTTTTTTGGCGTGCGTAAGTTACAATAAAAACCGCGCGCCGATATTTGAGTTTCATTTCAACTTCCCCATTTTTCTAAAGCATCCCTTAATTCTTCATGGGTTTTTGCATATTCTTTAAGGGAAACTTTTTCCAATGTCGCATCAACTGCCTGTCTCATTGCTTTGGCTCCTGCGATTGTTCCTCTTGGATGCCCGTGGATTCCTCCCCCTGCCTGGATCACTACATCCTCTCCCATGAATTTCATAATCTTATCAACAATTCCTGGATAAACACCGCCTGATGCAACGCCTAAAACTGGTTTTACTCTAAACCATTTTTGTTTAAGGTAGGCGTTTGTTTGTTTTGTAAAATCTGATTCCATTTCTTTCTCAATGTGCAGAACTTCTTCTTTTGAACCAGACATTTTTCCATAAGCAGTTCCAATGTGCAGAGTGTCAACTCCAACCATCCGAGATAATTGGGCAATTACTTCCATGCTCATTCCGAAACTATTTCTGTCCCTGTCTAACATTGCGTGTCCTGCCCTGTGTGCGTGAATTGGAAGTTTTGTGTAGTCCCTTGCTGTTTGCAGTGCTGCCCATCCAAGAGTTAAAATGTCCAGCATAATATAATTCCCGTTATTTTTCTCGACAAATTCAATTCTCTTTAACATTTCTTTTGTTTCTGCTGTGCAATTTACCAGATATGCCTTTTTATCCCCAGTTTCTTTTTCTGCTTTTTCCAGAAGTTTTATTGTTTTCAAAAACCGCGGTCGGAATTTATTGAATTTTTGCCCGGTTAAATTTTCGTCGTCTTTGACAATGTCGCAACCACCAATCCAAGAATCATATGCAACTCTTGAATGTTCTCCTGGCTCCAGCCCAACTTTTGGTTTTACTATTGTGCCGACAAAAGGTCTTCCTTTTACCTTGAATTTTTTTCTCAGACCTTTTGCCCCATAACCCGGACCCTTAAAACTTTTTAACATTTTTTTCGGGATTTCCACATCCTCCCAAAATAATTCCTTTACTGATTTCATGCCGTAGATATTCCCCCCGATACTTGAAAGAATTTCTGGGAGGTTTCCTAATTCAAAAAGTTCAACAGGATAAGCAATTCTTGCTCTTTTATTTTTAGCGTCAAGATAAAAAACAGTCGGCTTTAGGGTTTTGGCTATTCTCGGTTTCATTGTTTTCACATCTGTCCAGGTTCCAACAGAACTTTCTCCAGCAACAGTTGAAGCAACACCCTTAAAATTGTAACCCCGCGAAGGCACAATTCTGTATTGCATAATTAAGTCAGTTTTCCTTGGCTTGTATTTTAAGTCAATAAAACTTTTGTATTGATAAGATTTTTTTTTCACCATTTTATTTTTTTTGTAAATCCTTAATTATTTTTAAAAGCTCAGGAATTTCCTTAATCAGATAATTTGGTTTGCTATAATCTTCTAATTCTTTTTTGAAATTTCCTTTTTGTTTGCTTATTAAGATAGTATCAATTCCCAAAGCGTTTGCTCCAGAGATATCTGCTTTTTTATTATCCCCCACCATCACAGATTCATTAGGTAGACATTTTATTTTGTTGAGTGCCAATAAAAACATAATAGAATGGGGTTTTTCACTTCCAGCTTCTTCAGATGTAGCCAAAAAATCAATATAATCATTTATTTTTAGAACCAATAATTTTTTTAGTTGGATTTTTGTTGTTAAATCAGAGATTATAACAATTTTAAAGCCAGTCCTCTTTAATTCTTTCAGAGTGCTCAAAACCCCTTTTTTTAATTTCATGTTTTTTAAAAAAGTATTCCAGTAAGCATCAGACAATTTTAGAATTAATTTTGATTCAACAGTGTTGTGGGTCTTCTCAACCAATCTCTGAAAATATAATGTCCTGTTGTGAGACGAAGCTGTTCCAGAAAGTTCCTGATGTATTTCTAATCTAGACAGGTTGTATAATCTCATGAATTTTTTAGAAGAAATATTTATTGCTTTGTTCAGGACTCTATAAACTTTTCTCAAAGCTTTTTTATGGGCTGGTTCATACTCATACAAAGTATTATCCAAATCAAACAAAATTGCTTTTTTCACCATCTTTTAATTTAATAGAATAGTGTGTTTAAATAATTAATCTTTTATTTTAGAATATAAAATTATCATTGGAATTAAAATAAATGCTCCCAAGAAAATAGTGTTTTGCGGGCCGATTTTGTCGGCAATAAATCCAACCAGCGGGAATGAAACTATTGCTACTAAAGCCATGATCATTTCTCTAAAAGAACCTATTGTGGCTCTCATCTTTCCAGGAATGAATTTGTTGAACATAACTTGGTTAATTGGATGGAAAAAATCATACATTGACATAAACAAAATAAAAATAATGATTGCAAAAATTATTGAACTAATAAATCCTACTAAAAATAATAAAAACCCCATTGTGAACAAGACCGCCATTAAATATTTTTTGTGTCCTCCAAGTTTCTTAGATAAAAATTTTGAAGAATATGGTACGAAAATTCCTAAGACACATGATGCAGAGAAAAGATAACCAAACCAATGTTCCTTAAGCCCTAAGTTTTGTAAAAAAGGATACCAAGTTATATCTGATGAAAAACTAACAACAAACATTAGAATTGCAGAGGCACTTAAAATTAGCAGAAGCCCCCGATGATTTACAGAATATTTTATGGATTCCTTGCTATGTGAAAATAATTCTTTCACCTGTTTTTTTATATGTTGCTTTTTTCTTACAAAGTGTTCTTCTCCAAAAAGATAAACTATCGATGTTAAAATCATAGAACCCCCGCTTATTGGCCAGATTATTGACAGTCCAAATTTTTTAACTAGCAGTGCCCCAATAACTCCTGTTAACAAAAATGAAAAACTAAAAAAACTATGTTTTTTGGTGAAGTATTCGTGGATTAATTCCTTTCTCTTTTTGTATTTAATTAAATCTACAACCCAAGCATTTGCTGCCCCAGAAACCAAAGTTTGTGAAACGCCCCAAAGAAAAAAGACGATTAAAAGATAATAAAAATTTTTAAAAAATAAAACTGAAATAATCGCTAATCCGCCAGTAAGAATTCCTAAAATTGTAGAAAATTTTCTTCCATAAATATCTGCAATTGCACCTGTTGGAATCTCAAATAAAACTCCTGCTAATGCTAGGGATGAAATCAAAAAACCTATTTGGGTTAAAGATAGTCCGATGTCTCTTAAGTAAAGCACCATAAATGCAGTGTAGATATACAAAATGTTAATTATTAAAGCATCAAAATAAAACGGCCACAGAATTTTTAACTCTCCTTGTTTGAAAAATGTCATTTTAATTTTATCTCAGTTCCCTCTCCAACATCTTCCACATTAAAACCGAGTTTATTTATCTTGTCCCTTAATTCATCGGCTTTTTCCCATTGCTTTTTTTTTCTCAAGTCCTCTCGTCCTTTGACAAGCATTTTAATTTTTTCAGGAACTTTTATTTTTTCTTTTTCAAGAAGATTCAAACCAAGGATTTTATCCATTTCTTTTATTGTATTTAATTTCCCACTTGCTTTTTTGTCCCTAACCAAATTCCACAAGACCTGCAGTGCTTTCGGAGTGTTCAAATCATCGTTCATTGCTTTTTCAAAGTTATTTAGATGGGTCTTATTTGTTTTTGCCCCTTGTAAAAATCTTTTTCTAAGATTTCTCGTGCCCTTTAGGGTATTCGGGGTAC
>DAOWFF010000020.1 GCA_030638105.1 archaeon
ATACTGGAAATGTGCCTGAACAGGAAATGAAGAAGCTCAAAGAAGAGGCTCAAAAGCACGGTAACGCAGGTTTTGAATTTGCTTATGTTATGGACAAGATTAAAGAAGAAAGAGAAAGAGGAGTTACTATTGATTTGGCTTACAAGAAAATTGTTACTCAGAAATTTCAGGTTACAGTTATTGATGCGCCTGGACACAGGGATTTTGTAAAGAACATGATTACTGGTGCTTCACAGGCAGACGCTGCTTTTTTAGTAATTGCAGGAGGAGCAGGAGTTCAACCGCAGACAAAAGAACACTTGTGGTTATTAAGAACAATGGGAGTTCAGAATTTGTGTGTTGCAGTAAACAAGATGGACACAGTAGATTATGACGAAGCAAAATTCAACAAAATTAAAGAAGATGTTTCTGAGTTGATTAAAACAGTTGGTTTGGATTTATCAAAAATTAATTTTATTGCTTGTTCTGGATTACAGGGAGATAATATTGCTAAAAAATCCGACAAGATGGCATGGTATAAAGGTAGCACAGTTCTTGAACAATTTGACTTGTTTCCTGAGCCAGAATTACCAACTAACCTGTCAATGAGAATGCCTGTTCAGGATGTTTATGATATTACTGGAATTGGAACTGTTCCTGTTGGAAAAATTGAAACTGGAATTATGAAAATGGGAATGAAAGTTAAGGTCTTGCCTGGGAGAACAGGTGAAGGTATTGAAGGAGAAGTAAAAACAATTGAAATGCACCATGAAAATCTTAAGGAAGCACAAGCTGGGGACAATGTTGGTATTAACATTCGAGGAGTTGGAAGCAAGGATTTAGCAAGAGGAGATGTTATTTGCGACGCTACAAACCCAATTCCAATTGTAGAAGAATTTATTGCACGAGTTGCAATTATTAATCACCCAACTGTTTTAGCAAAGGGCTACACTCCAGTATTTCATATTCACACAGCACAAGTTCCTTGTCAGTTTGTTGAACTTTTGGAACAAATTGACCCAAAAACAGGACAAGTAATAAAAGAACATCCTGACTTTTTGAAAAATGGAGATGTTGCTAATGTTAAAATTAAACCTATGGGAAATTTAGCTTTGGAGACACAAAAGGACAATCCATTTATGTCAAAATTTGCAGTAAGAGACGCTGGGCAAACAGTTGCTGCAGGAATGTGCACTGAGATTACTAAGAAGAAATAAAAGAGTTCTGATAAAATTAAAATGGGAAAAGAAAAAATAATCCAAATAAACCGAAAAGGTTCAAGGTATGATATTATTCTTTGGGGAAATGGAAAAGTAATAAATTATAAAAATATTAGTTCGCGTAAAGAAACTGGATTGCCTATATCTTTTAGCGATGTAATAAGTGCGATAGCAACTTTTTATCCAGAATATCATTGTATTCAATTAAGTGATGAAGTGAGGGGATATTCAAATATTGGGGAAGTAAAAGCATTAGAAGGATTAGTTAGTCTTTTAGATAAATTAAAAGAAGCAAAAACCATCTGCTAAATTTTATATCACAATAATTCTTAAATAGTTCTTGTTCTTGATTTATTTATGATTCATAGTTATATGTCAAAGTCAGAAATTGAGAACGAACTTCTTGGGAAAGGGGATTTTGTGCAGATAGATTATTTGACGAAGTTTTTGGAAGAGAACATTCCGCTGAGTATGAAAAGATTTGCGTGGCTGAAGTTGGCGGGAATTTACGAGAGGAAGAATATTTTTGGCGAGGCAGGGAAAATGTTTGATAATATCGCGCTGAATTCTGTTGCGTTTTCTGAGAAAATTAATAATTATGTGAAGGAGGCAGAGTTGTTCATTAAAGCGGGAATTTTTGACAAATCTGACAGAGCAATGACAAAGGCGATGAACCAAGCGAACGCGAGCGAGAAACAGAATATTTATTTTTCTGTTAAAAGTTTTTACAAAAAACAGGCAGAGGAATATGAAACAGAAAGAAAAAGAAATCACGCAGTAAGAATTTATGAAAAACTTTTGGAGGTGAATATTAGTGATTTAGAAAGACAGGAAATCAAGGAAAAACTTTTTGAGTTGTATGAAAAACTCGGGAAATTTAAAGAGTTGGCTGGTTTGAAAAGTCGGGGTTGAAAAAGCAAAATTAAAAGAGGAGAATGAATTGTTTTTTGTTGGGGGAGAGTTTTTATAATATCTTCTCTTAAACTTTTTATGATAAAAGAGTGGACAAATAGTATTATTTGTGGGGATTCATTAGAATTAATTAAAAAACTTCCTGATGAAAGTGTAGATTTAATATTAACAGACCCTCCCTATGGAATAAAAAAAGAAGGAATAAAAAATAGTTCTGATTTGAAAATATTTTATTCTATCCTCCCAGAATGTTATCGGGTTTTAAAGAAAGACAAATTTTTTATTACATTTTTTAGCACGAAATTATTACCAAAAATTTTTAATAAAAATCCCTTTTTTTATTATTGGCAATTTATTTTAAACTGTCCTCTTGGAAGTGTTCGTTCTCCTATTGGATTTAGTAAATATATGTCTTGTTTTATTTTTAAAAAGGGGGAAGCCAAAATTAAAAAATTGAATAAAGATATTTTTAAGGATACTCCTTCTAAAATGATTGAACCAGACGAAGGATTTATCAATCATCCTTCACCAAAACCAAAAAGATTTATTGTTGAATTATTAAAAATGTTCTCAAACGAAAATAATATTATATTAGATCCTTTTATTGGTTCTGGGAGTACTGCTCTTGCTTGCCATTTATCTAACAGAAATTTTATAGGTTTTGAAATAGAAAAAGAATATTGTAATTTAGCGAGACAAAGATTGAAAAAATTAAAATGCAGAAAGATTTTTAAATAATCGGTACCTTAACAATTTATGAAAATTATTAAAGTTTTATCAAAAAAAGTAGGGGAAACAATTTACTTTAAATTTATTATTAATATTCCTAAAGAAATTATTAAAAAATCTGGATTGATTGGGAAAAATATTAAAGCAAGAGCAGAAAAAAATAAAATTATATTGGAGAAGGGATAAAATAATACCTCTTTTTACTTCTGGTACCGAAACATTTATATATAAGCGGTACCATAATATGTTATGGTTAAAATTTATAAGGTTGAGAACACTCAAAATAGTATGGAAGGAGTAAAAAAATTTGTTTTAGGACAATATTTTACAAAAAAGGAAATAGTTAAAAGAGTTATAGATTTATTAGAGAATTATAAGAAGTATAATAAAAATATTTCTGTTTTAGAACCTTCTGCTGGAACCCGTAATTTTGTTAAAGAATTAAAAAAAAGAAAATA
>DAOWFF010000018.1 GCA_030638105.1 archaeon
CCAGAAGCTTTTAAAAAAGCCGGCGGAAAAATAATCCGAACAATTCTTCAGCAGTCAGACAAAGCAGGGTTTACAGAAATAGCAAAATCAGTTAAAGGCGTGCGAGGAAGAAAGCCAGGAAGACAATTAACTCAAAAAGGAAAAGTATTCATGGAGGATGTAAAATGATGATAAAAACTCAATTAAATAAATCCAGTAGCTTAACTTTTCCAAAGTTTGTATTTCATGCGATTTCCACAGGATTGCAAGAAAGAAATCGTCCAACCGCACAGAGAGGGAAGGTTACGCGAAGGAAACCGTAGGTGTCCTCGCATGGGTATTAAAAATCAAAAGAAAAAACAAACACTTGCGAAAAAAGCAAGGCAAACAAAGTGGGCTCCTGTTTGGGCGGTTCTTAAAAAATACGGAGTCGGAAAAAAAGTCCATCCCTCTCGTATAACAAAACACAGGCGTTCATGGAGAAGAACAAAACTCCACATCAAACCAAGAAAACAAAGGAAATCACATTTCGGATAAAATGGCTAAAACAAAAAAACCAAAGAATTGGAAAATTGTCTACACATCTGAAAAAAGATATCATAGTCCAGATTATCCATACAGAATAGGATTAGAGGATAGAGGAGAAGAAATAGTGCTTCTCCACCAATATATACACCATGGAGAATGGGTAACTAGCCATAGTATTGGATTAATGAGAAAAGATATCTCCACTATGTTAAAAACGATTGAAAAATAAAATGGCTAAAACAAAAAAACCAGAACCAAAAACAGAAAAGATTGAAAGAGAATATCTAATTCCTCTTAGAGAACAATGTCGGAAAGTTCCGCGATATAAGAAGGCGAACAAGGCGATAAAAACAATCAAAGAATTTTTAGTTCGGCACATGAAGGTTCGGGACAGGGATTTGAGAAAAATTAAAATTGACAGATATCTGAATGAGGCGGTCTGGTTTAGAGGAATAAAAAAACCGCCAATGAAAATTAAAGTTAAAGTTGTTAAAGAAGGGGAAAATGTAAATGCTTATCTTGCTGAAATGTCTGATAAATTTAAATTCAAAAAATTAAGAGAAGAGAAAATAGAGAAAAAAGCACAGGAAATTGGGAAAAAGAAAAAAGCAGAAAAACAAACGATTGAAAAAGCTAAGACAGAACCAGAAAAAACAACAGCACCGCTCGGTGTGCCCCAAAACACTGAATTAGGGGGCAAAGAGAAAAAAGAAGAAAAAGAAAAAAAGTCCGCTGTTGTTGAGGCAGGTGAAAAAATTGCAAAGCAAAAAGCAAAACAAACAAAGCACGAATCAGGCGGGAAAATAACACAGCCGAAAAGGCAGATTAGAAAAGCATTGGCCAAATAGATAGTTGATTATAATAATATTTAAATAAAGAAATTTGTTTTTTGGTAAATGGAAAAAGAATATATTGAAGAATTAAAGCAAAGAATTTATTATGCAAAGATTGATTTGCAAAATTTGACAAACCAAGCACAAGAAAAAATGAGGGGTATAGAAATTATTTGCCAAAGGGAAGGAGTGCAATCTCCACAAAGCAAAGATATGTATCTGGATGCAGTTACACATTAAATACTTATTATTCTAAATGTTTTGGATTATTAAATGATCAACTCCAGACCTTGAAGGAATAATTAACCCTTTAACTCAAACCGATTTTTGTCCCGTCCATATTGTTTGTCCATTTTCTTTTTCCATGCTTTATCTAAATCAATATCTTGGGAATTTGCCAGACAAATAAGTGCAAACATAATATCACAAATTTCCTGTTCAATATCTGCTGTGTCCTCAGGCGACTTTTTTGTCCGAGGCCCATGACGATTATTAATCTCCCTCGCTAGCTCTCCAACTTCTTCCATCATCTGGGCAATAATCTCAAGCGGTTTAAAATACTCAACTTTAAATTGCTTAACCCATTTATGCACATCATACTGGGCGTCTTTAATTGGTATTGTTTAATTCAGAAAGATAAATATATAAATTTATATGAGTTTTTTTAGTTATGTTACTCCAATTAATCAAAGAAATTCAAAAAGCAAAAAATCCAGAACAGGCGAAAATTCTTCAAAAATTTTTTAGAACAGGAAAAGATGAATATGCTGAAGGAGATATTTTTTTAGGAATCAAAGTTCCTGTTCAAAGAGGAATAGCGAAAAAATACACTGGCTTGAGTCTGCCGAAAATTCAGCGTTTGCTCGACAGCAAGGTCCATGAACATCGGCTGATTGGATTGATAATCTTAAATCAGAAATTCAAAAATGCAAATCAAGAAGATAAAGGAAATATTTTCAATTTTTATTTAAAGAACACGAAAAAAATAAACAACTGGGATTTAGTAGATTTTTCTGCTCCTAAAATTGTCGGAGCTTTTTTATTGGATCAGGACAAGAAGATTTTATATGAATTAACAAAATCCGAAAACTTATGGGATAGGAGAATAGCAATTATTTCAACATTTTATTTTATCAAACAGGAAAAATTTGCAGACACCCTTGCCATATCCGAACTATTATTAGACGACAGACACGATTTAATTCACAAGGCAGTCGGCTGGATGTTAAGAGAGGTCGGGAAAAAAGAACAAGAAATTTTAGAGGATTTTTTAAAACAACACTACAAAAAAATGCCAAGAACTATGTTGCGATATGCGATTGAAAAATTTGAAAAAGAGAAGAGGAAGAAATATTTGATGGGAGAAATATAATGAAAGAAAATAAAAAAACAAACAAGAAAAATAAATTTGACGTTGGAAAAGAATTAAGAAAATTTTTAAGATGTTCTAAAAATTGGGTGTCTTTAGATGAAGTTAGAAAAGAGACAGAAGAAAAGTGGCCAGATGTTGATAAAAGAACTAAAAGAAAAAAACAATAAATGAAATAAGAGAAATTTTAATTAAGATTGGGGCTGGGGGGTTTTAATTGGGAATAATTTTAAATACAAACTTATCCACTTAATTATCTATGATAGAAAAAACAATCCCCGAACTCCTTGAATTCGGAATTATAAATATTGATAAATCTTCAGGACCAACGAGTTTTAATATTTCGGATTTTGTCAGGAAAACTTTGGACTTGAGAAAGACCTCGCATTTTGGAACTCTTGACCCAAAAGTTACAGGGGTTTTGCCGATTGCATTAAACCGTGCCTGCAAACTCACTGGATTTTTTTTAGGAGAAGACAAAGAATATGTCGGAATTATGCGACTCCATAAAGAAATTGAATTAGAAAAAATAAAAGAAAAAATAAAAGAAAAATTTCTCGGCGAAATAATTCAAATGCCTCCAGTGAAGTCCAGAGTTAAACGGCAATTAAGACCGCGGACAATTTACAAATTTGAATTGCTTGAGAAACAGGGAAAGAATATCTTGTTCAGAGCAGAAGTTCAGGGTGGGACTTACATAAGAAAATTAATCGACGATTTAGGAAAGGAATTAGGCATTGGTGCACACATGCTTGAACTCCGACGAGTCAGAGCAGGAATCTTCAAAGAATATGACAAGGATTATCCCATTGTAAATTTATATGACTTTGAAAAAGCTGTTGAAGAATACAAAAATGGAAATGAAAAATTGTTAAGAAAAATTATAATTCCTGCAGAAATAATAACAGAACTACATCCAATAGTTGAAATAAAAAAAGAATGTGTGAGCAGAGTGTTACACGGTCAGCCGATTTATGAAAAAAATTTAATAAATAAGAGTAAACTAAAAAAATCAGAAATTGTTTGTGTTTTTTCAGAAGAAAAATTTATCGGCATGTTTAAAGTAATAAATGAAAACAAAATTTTTGCAAAAGCGATGTTTGTTATGCAGGGGATTAAATAAGATGACAGAATTTATTTATTTTTCTTAAAACCAAAATATTTATATACCTTGATTTCTTTTTGGTATCAATTGATATAAAATGCAACAAATAAAAATAACACAAACCGAATTAATTGAAAGAGAAAATAACAAAAATATTAGATATCCAAAC
>DAOWFF010000043.1 GCA_030638105.1 archaeon
AATTAGAATCCTCTCGGATAGACAAAATAAATAATTGGTATCTGGAATCTGAAATAGAACTTTTAGACCAAAGAATTCTTGAGGATATGTTTGATTTGATTGAATTTGACTGCGATGCGATGATTCAGGAGAATATAAAATTTGCAGACAAAATTTTTGAAGATGCACTGATTATTGAAAATTACGAGCAGGCGAACAGAATCAGTAAAGAGATAATTGCGCAACACAAAAAATACGACCTTTTGAGAACTTTATTTTGGATTAATAGCATGAAAATAAAAGAAAAATGCAATTCAGATTATCACAATCTGGTTTATCTCTACAAATATGATGGACCGTCAATTGAACAAAAAGCTAAACAGAAATTCTTTTCAAATTTATTATTTCAGATAAAACAAGAGATGGGAAATAAGGTTATGTTAATTCCAATTGCTGCTGATAATGATGCTTCTTCAATAAATTTGCTTTTGGAAAAATATGAAATAACTGAGTTGCCGGCGATTTTAATTGACGAGAAAACAAAAATAACTGATGTTGAGGATGTTGAAGATGTTAAGAAATACCTAAACTAATCCTTCTACCACAACAATCTTAAAAAGTGCTATTATTCTATTTTTTTATGAATAGATGTATTAGATGCGGAATTCCGGAAAACAAGGCGTTGCTTTTTGATGCGATTTCTAAAAAAGGGATTGTAAAAATTTGTAGGAAATGTTCTTTTGAAGAAAATGTTTTGTTGATTAAAAAGCCGAAGTTTTCAGAATTTCCCGAAGAAGAAATTGGGCAGGACAAAAAGAAAAGTGTTTATGAACGGCTTTCTCACTTGTCTGGAATAGAAGATAAAGAATTAGTTGTTAAGAATAAAGATTTGTTAAAACAGGAAGAGAGTTTAAAAAATATTTCTACTGAAAATTTTAAATTACAAAAGATAAATGAAAATGCGAAAAATGAATTGGTGGATAGTTTTCATTGGCGGATTATGAGGGCGAGGAGGTTGAAGCATCTAACTCAGGAGCAGTTTGCAGAGGCAATTGAGGAACAGGAAATTTCAATTAAAGAAATAGAGCAAGGGATTGTCCGTGAAAATGATTTTGTTCTTATCAGAAAAATTGAAAATTATCTTGGAATTAAAATTATAAAAAAAGAAATCGCTGTTCAGGAAAAACCAACTGAATTTAATTTTGACAAGACAACTACAATGGTTCTGAAAATTTCTGATCTGAAAAAAATGAAACAGGAAAAAGAAGACGAAATTTTTACTAATTTGCAAGAAAGTCAGAATGAAACTTTTGAAAGAGATTCTGAAGAAAATTTTTCTTTGAATGAAGAGATAGAAAATAATACAGATGAATTTAAATCTGAAGAAAATAAAAAAGAATTGTCTGATGATGAAATGAATGATTTAATTTTTGGGAAGAAATAGTAATCTGAGAGTTATTAATTTTTGAGTTCAGAATTTGGAAGTTATTAATTTTAAAGTGGTAAAATACCGAAATGTTTATAAATATAAACCAAATCTAAATCATATGGATGTAAAACAATTTAGAGGAAATACTGAAGAGTTTTTACCCTTCTTAGGTCCACTTCTAAAACATGTGCGAGCAAGAAATTCTAGAAAGAAAATTGATTTGTCTCAATTATCAACAAATTCTGCAAATGTTGTTGGAGGATACAATGTTTATTTTGATAATTTTCCATATTCAGTTTATGGGACAGTGGAAGGAAGGTTAGACTATTCTTCTTCACAAAATATTGCAACTGCTTATGCAGACCTTAAAAAATTGGGTGAACATACAGGAATGGATTTTACAAGAGATATGCGAGCAATTCCAGATTTAGATTTATTTGTTGGACAATGGTATGTTTCAAATCATATGCAAATAAAAGGAAATGTTGATTTAGTTGTTGCCGACATATCTTTTCCGTCATTGATCAGTTCAGAAGATGAAAGAACAAAATTGCATGAGTTGGTTGATAAAGTTTATGAACCTAAACTTGAAGGAGATGGATATTATTGGACAAGATATGAAGGTGGGGGCACAGGCAGTCATACTCCAACTGTCCAAGTAAGAAAAACATGGCAAGAATTTGATGAAAGAGAAGTCCTGGATTTTTTTGAAAAAATAAAATCGTTTGAAAAACCACATTACAAAACTGATCCAACTCATGATTCTAGTATGACTTTAAGAGTGAGAAATCCAGTACAAAGGAGTAATGAAATAATCTCTGCGAGTTATTTTTTTCCAAGAATGGATTTTGCTAAATTCTAAAGGAATATCATTTCTCACAACTTCTAAATTATTATTCTACATGACTCTCTTCTCTTTAATTATTATTATCTTATCTGAATTTTACAATAAATTTCCCCCAGAAAACTTTATAAACAAAACATCTTCTAATTTATTATGGAAATTAACATAATTGAAAGTTCAAAAAATGAGATAAAAGTTGAGATTGAAAATTTGACTATTGCGGAAATTTTGCGGGTTTATTTAAACAATGATTCTGCAGTAACTTTTGTGGCGTGGAAAAGAAAACACCCAACTGAAAAGCCGATTCTTTTTGTTCAAACAGCAGGGAAATCAGCAAGTAAGGCAATAAACGACGCTGTGAGTTTTATAACAAAGGACTTAGACAAGTTGGAGAGCGAGTTTAAGAAGTTGAAATAAGCATCACAATACTTATTAATCTTAACTAATTCTTTTTTCTATGAAAAATAAAATTTCAACAGGAAGTTTTGATTTAAATAAATGGCTTGGCGGAGGTTATGAGAAAGAAGTTATTACGATGATTGCAGGACCTCCTGGATGCGGGAAGACAAATATGTGTGTTTTGGTTTCTTGTAGTCAGGCAAAGAAAGGGAATAAAATTATTTTTATTGATACTGAAGGAGGATTTTCTGTTGAAAGAGTTAAGCAAATTGTCGGGGAAAATTATGAGAAAATTTTGGAGAATATTTTTTTATTAAAACCAACGAATTTTGAAGAGCAAAAAAAATGTTTTGAAAAATTATTGAAGACAATAAAAAAAGAACATATCAATTTGATCGTTATTGACGGAATGGCTATGCTTTATCGGTTGGAACTAGGAGATGCCGTGAAATCAAAAAAATCAGAAAACATAAAAAAGATAAATAGAGAAATTGCAAAACAAATGAGAGTCCTTGCTGAAATTTCAAGAAAGCAAAATCTTCCAATTATTATTACCAACCAGGTTTATGCAGAATTTTTGTCAGAGAAGGACTGGAAAAAAGGAATAGAAAGAGAGATGAATATTGTTGGTGGGGATTTGTTTAAATATTGGAGCAAATGCATAATTGAACTTAAACAGCAAGGGAACAAAAGAAAGGCGGTTCTTTTAAAGCATCGTAGTTTAGCGAACAAAGAATTTAGTTTTGAAATAAAAGACAAGGGAATTTTTAAGAAGGGTTGGATATAAAAAAATATAAACTTCTGTGTTTTTATTCTTATATGAAAAATATAAAATTTGAAATAATTAAAAAAATATCTGAAATAAAATTTCAACATGCGGACTTAAAAAAAATTTCAAAGTTTGAAACCATTTCTCCGCCGAGTGTTTTTATTGGCTCAAAATTAAAATACCCTTTTGTGAATATTGGAATTTTATCTCCTCTTGAAAAAGATGAAAATGCTTGGGTTTATGACGACGCGAAATACTGGGCAGACAATAATTTTCAAATTCAGGATGTTGTAAAACTCAGGACAAGTTTGTTAAATTCAAGGTTTCAGTCAAAAGTTGAAGATGCAAGAACACAAAATAAATTTGTTGAATTAGCTCAAAATATTGCACTTGCTTCAAAACCTGTTGATTTAGAAATTAATCTAAGCAAGCAGGTTAACCTTGGTTTAAGAAAAGATAAAATA
>DAOWFF010000005.1 GCA_030638105.1 archaeon
AATAGTATAAAAATCTATCTTTACTTACTTTCCAACTTCCCTATCAACTCATCAAGATTAATTTTCTGAACATCTTCAACAATAAATTCTGGATTATTAAAAAATTTGTTCATCCTGACATTTCCAGAAAAAACCATTTCTTTTCCTAAAAGGTCTTCTTTTTGATTAAGCAATTTTTCAGGGTCTTCTAATTCTGTAATTCCCAAGTCCGCAATTTTCTCGTGAAACAAAACACTTCGGATTGATTCTGTCCCGTCGTCAAGAACTATGTTTATCAACGCCCTTTTTTCAGGAACAACTTTTCCGTGTTCTGCACAAACAAAACCATCTCCTTCTGGATTTACTTTTTTACTACATTCAGAACAAACATTAAAAAATCTCGGCTCAAATGCCTGAACAATAAACGCCCTCATACTTGAACTATCGCCGACAACAAAATCCGCGATATTTTTTTCCTTCACAATTTTTTCTGTTTTCACATTTTCAAATTTCTCGTCGCTAATTTTTATTTCAGAAAAATTTCCTAAATGAATTTCATTGTCTCTCATGCTTCCATTCAAAATTTCAACAACACTCTGGTCAGCGATTTCGTTTTTTTCAACTAACCCTATGTGATGCGTGTCCCATAAAACAACTTTAATATTTGATGTCTCGTCTGCAATTGTCAGGTTCACAACTTTGCCAGTGTCTCCTTTTTTCGTCGTGAATTCTCTCACAGGAGAAATGTAAATAACTTTCCCAGTAGTATTAACCTTCCTCATTCCCGGCAAAAGTTCGTCAATTTTTAATTTTTCATTATCAAAAGAAATCCCAAGTTCTGCCGCAATGACCTGTGCAGCCCCCTCGTTACTGATAAGACCTGAAAGTTTAGCCCTCTTTGCCTCAACTCTTTTTTCTATTTCCTCTTTTGTCAACCCCGCAGATTTTGCAATTCTCTCCAGAATTTTCTCATAATTATCATTCATTATAATTTAAAATTCTGATTGTTTTTAAAGATTTGTGAGAAAAAGCGGTTGTTTCAAAAAACATTAACAAAATTTATAAACCCTCAATCATAAAAAAAATTAAGATGAAACAATTAACTAAATTAAATATAAACTCGCGTGCATGTGGTATCAACAGGATTGCAAGAAAAGATGCCACCCTCTCGTGCCCTTTAGGGTATCAGCATTTTGAGGAAGGAGCGAAGTTATTGAACAGCGACAAAAATTCAAAACTAATAACGACTTTCCAATGGCTGAGTAGAGAGAAAACAGGGGGTTTCCTCGTATGGGCATCGCAGCAGTTAAAATAAAAATCATGCCAACATCCCCAGATGTAAATCTTAAGGAGTTAGAAGAAAAGGCAAAAACAATCATAGAAGAAAAGGCGGGGAAAAATTGTAATTTTGAAGAAGAGCCAATCGCCTTTGGACTCAAGGCAATAATAGTTCTTTTTGCATGGCCAGAAGAACAAGAGCTTGAGAACTTAGAAGAATCTCTGAAAAAAATAGAAAATGTTAATTCTGTACAGGTTGCTGATATAAGACGGGCTTTTGGCTAAAAGAGTAATTAAAATTATCATGACACAAGCCCCAAAACATAATCCTCTAAAACCACACAACAAATAATTTTATTAACTTCTTTTTCCAATAATTTTCATGTTACCACAAGACCAACTAGAGCAAATAAAAAATCAGATTATTGAACAAATTGATTCGAGATTTCCAGAGGACAAAAAGGCGTCTGCAAAAGAGCAAATAAAAAATATGAATTCTGAGCAACTGGAAGAATTTTTAAAACAAAACAATCTCATGAAAGAAGACGGTTCTGACCAGCAATGTATTTTTTGTTCAATTATTTCAGGGGAAGCGAAGTCATATCAAATAGACGAGAACAAAGAAGCGATTGCAATTTTAGAACTCAATCCTGTTTCAAGAGGACATATTCTCGTGATTCCGAAAAAACATCTGGCTTCAGAAAAAGAACTTTCAAAAGAAATTTATAATTTAACAAAGAAAATTACAAAGAAAATTAAAACCAAATTAAAACCAAAAAATGCGATAATTTCTCCAGCAAATTTATTTGGGCATGAAATAATTAATATTCTTCCAGTTTATGAAAATGAAACTTTAAATTCAAAAAGGCAAAAAGCAAAACCAGAAGAACTTGAAAAACTACAAAATATTTTAAAAGAAAAACCAAAACCCAAAGTAATTAAAATTCCAAAAATAAAAAAAATTCCAGCGGAAAAACTTTGGCTTCCAAAAAGGATTCCTTAAAACAACATCCAACTTCCTAAATAATCTTTTGCCCAAAACCAAACTAAAATTAAAAAACTAATTAAAAAAACAGGGACAAAAGGTATCCCCTGTCTGATTTTTATTTCTCTGTATTTTTTTCTGATTAATTTAATATCCTCTTTGCTAAGTCCGTCCCATTTTGCTTTAATTGTCTGCTTCCCAATTTTTACATCCCTGTAAAGCCAGTCGCCTTCTCCTAATATTTTTGTTTTAATTTTTTTAATCATACATACTTCATCAATTGATTTTGCATATATAAAAAAATAAGGGAAAATAAAAACTAAAACCCCAAAATAAAATAAAAGATTTTCAACAAAACCAAAACCCATAAAAACCAATCCTAAAAACATAACCAAGTAAATTAATTTTTTATTTTTTTTAGTTCTCCGGCAAAATTCTTTTTTGAATTCTTTGAAATTTTTTAAACCCAAAATAAAACTAATTGTTAAACTATAAACTGCACCAGTAAATAAAAATATTAAAAAGAACAAACTGAAAATCCGTGCATTAGAAAAAAAATTCTCAGAAAATGGAAGAACAGCACCGAGCCCAATCATTAGTTTTGCGTCGCCTCCTGCAAACATTCTCACATAATAAAGAAAATTCCCAATGACAAAAAATATCCCCAGCCCAATTAAACCCTGATAAAAAAATCTGAAATTCCCCTGCGAAAATAAACAATAAAAAAATCTAAACCCCAAGGCAAAAATTATCAAAGAAAAATTAAGCCAGTTAGCAACTTCACGACTTCTCAAATCCTGAACTGTCGCAAAAATAATCCAGATTAACGCCAGCACTAATAAAAAAATTATTTCACCCATAATTAAAAAATAATTCTAAACTTTAAATTCCTTTCTATTATTTCTTAGTATCTTCCATCAACCTTCTTCTTCCGCCTTTTTTATAAGGGTGTTTTTTCTTTTCCCTTTTTTTATCTTTCTTTTTATTCCGTCTTTCAGAATTTGCATTAGACATAATTAAATTAAGAAAAAGTAATTTAAATAAATTCCCATATGATTAATTAATGGCAAGGCAACAAGCAGGATTTGTTTCATCAACACCCTTTGCAAAATTGGTCAAATCCAAACTCTCACCACAATCACCTTTTAGTTCGCTGATTATTTCTTCGCCTTTTGCATCAATAACAACAAATTCCCCGCATTCAAGTTTACAATCAATTTGCTGACATTTTTCCACAGCATATTTTGAGTAACTATCTATTTGTGAAAAAAGAAAACAACTTGTTTTTATTTTGTTTTTTTCAGCGTCGATTAATTGTCTCTCTTTAGAACAAAAAGCGTAAACATTATTCGTTGAACATGCGGTCTCACAAGAAGTTACAATTGTTCCAACATTTTCAGAAGACAACCACGGTGCAATATTGCTCCAGCCCATTGTAAAACCTGCAATTAAAATTACTAAAACAACGACTCCTAAAACAATTAAGATAATTGCGTTTGTGCTTAATCCCTGAGCTTTTTTATTCATTTTATCACCAGTTTATATTTAATCTAAGATTTGTCCATTTAAAAACATTTTTATTAATTCCCTGCAACAGGATATTTAACTGAAAACAAAAGTTTTTCTTTTTTGATTGAATAAAAATGTTCTTTTGCTTTTTCCTCTTGATAAAAAAACAATTCGCCGTTAATATATTTTTTTCCCAAACCATCTAAATTCCCTGAAAAAGATGCTTGTTCAATTTCAGAATTTAATTGTTCTATTAATTCAGTTCCAACAAATGAATGTTTTGTAAAACCAATTGAAGAATAAAAACTCAGCAAAGCCAAAGTGCAGACCGCAAAAACCCCAATCACTAAAATCGTTATTGGAATATCCCCTTTTTTATTTTTCATCTTTTATCCATTGCTCAATTTTATTTTTATTGTCGTCGTTAATTAAAAAAGCAAGCGATGTTTTTGTTTCAAGCAAGTCCACTTTTGTTTCTGGTCCTTTATAACTAACAACTTTTGTCTTAGACAAAACCGACGACGCATAAACAAAAAGCATTAAAATCACAATTATAATAATCGTCGCAATTATCCAGTTCATTGTGTCGCTGATTTGTCCTTTTTTATTTGGCATTTTTTTCTGTCTTCCTTACAACTGATAAAATTTTAATTAAATATTGATTATTCCCCTCAAGAGAATAAAATCTTTTCTCCACGCATTTTGCCAACAAATCATACTCTTTGTCTTCCTGTGTCTCGCAACTTGAAATAAGATTCTTGTTTCCTTCAGAAATTTCAAAAACTGACTTTTCCGAATCTTCAATTTTATAAAAATTAATTTCAATATAATATTGTGTGCTTTCCCATTTTTCTTCAACATCAAAATTAAAATGACACTTTTTTAAAAAATTTGTTTTAAACTCCTTGCTGAACTCTGCATCTTTTATTAATTCATAATTTAACATTCCATTACTGGACAAACAATCCGCAACTTTATTTATCATTATGTTTGCTTCAAGTTCTCTGACATCATAGGGCTGATGATAAAAAACATAAACCATTGCAAAAATTCCTCCTGCTACAAGAAGCAAGATCACAAACCAGTAAACTGAAATCATTTTGTCTGCTCCAACTTTATTCATCTTTATACCTCACAATTTTAAAACGATATGTCTCTTCGTCAACAGGGTAAGGTTTGTCCAGTTCAACATCATTAAAAAATGAATATTCATAACCCCCTTCCTCGCTAAGTTTTACCATAACAATATTCTTATTTATTTTCACAACATCCTTAAAATCAACATTATTTTTTTCAGCAACCTTTTTCCCTTTTTCCATATTCAAATAAATTTCTGCCCCTGGTTTTGCAGAATCAATCAACAACGCAATTTGTTTTGCATACGCCTGTTCTAAAATAATTGCTCCTCCTCCCTGTTTAAGTAAAAACAAAATTAAAATTGTAAGAAAAATTAAATTCAAAATAATAAAAACAATATTCTCCATTAAAACATTTCCTCTCTTAGATTTATTTTTTATTTTAATCATAATTGATTATTGGAAGGTTAAAATTTCTTCGCAATTTAGTTGTTTAAATTTTTCAGAATCTACTTCTAAAATTGTTGGTAACATAAATTGATTATCTATTCCTTTTCCATCCATAGTCAAAGCTAAAATTTCTGGCTCATTAGAAACCGCGATTTGTTCTCCTACTGCCGACCCTCCAGTAACAATTGCTCCTGCTGTAAATACTACTCCAGTAATCCATCCTGCTGGAGTAAAAAAACTCGCAACCCCAACGACAACTCCTGTGGCTTGCGCAATTTTCCATCCATAACCAACATTGCTTGTAATTCCCATTACAACAAAATATTGTTTACCAATTTCAATGTTGCCAAAAGTATCGACCCCTTGCTTTTCAAAAAATTCTTGTTTAATACCTTTAATATTCTTAGTATCAAATAAATATTCAGAGTAAGTAATTTCTTTTCCATTCATATTTGTCTTACCCAAGTAATCATAAAGTTCATCTTTACTTATTTTTCCATCCTTAACTTCCTTTAAATTTTTTAAACTATCATCAAAAAGAATTTGAGAACAAATTGAACAATAATTATTATGTTTGAAATCACCTCCAACATAATCCACTTTGCCCTCGCCAAAGATCCACCAGCAATCAACCATTTCATTTGCTAAGACTTCATAGACCTCATTTTCAGTTTCAACTTTTTTAACCTCTGGTTTTATCAAACCCTCACAAGTCCCATCCTCAGTAATACACACATAATTTGTTTTGCAGTTTAAAGAAACCGCGTCTTTCGGAAGAACAGAATTTCCCCTCATGACCACAGAATTATGGCAAATCTCCTGATCTGTTTCTTTTCCTAAATTCAATCTAAACAAGAAAAATAAAATTACCGCAAAGCTCGTAACTAAAATAACCAGCATGACTATTTGCTGTGTTGTCAATTCTCCTTTTTTTTTCATTTTAAAAATTTCCTCATTTTCAGGGCATCACTCCTATTTTCTTTAGCATGAAATACAGACCTGTCAAAGCCACTATAAAAAACACAACCCATATCAAATGTTTCAAAAGATTATCTAAATTCATTTTTCCAGTATTTCAATTTTATTATTTATTTTGCTAATTAGAATTTCAGTCAAATCTTTTTTTATTTCAATCTCTTCGAATTTTTTCAGGTCTGGAACTATTAAACAAACACCATCTTTAGCACACTCTTCCGACTGTCTCTCTTCTTCTGATGTCCATAAAGATCTGTAACTAACTGCATTAACATTATCACAAATACACAAACAATTTTTCTTTGCACAAGAATTTGGTTTTTCATCTTCAGGAAAACTTAATAAATACCATGTTTTTGGATTAAGTATTGGAAAATCTCTGCTCTGACCGGAATTTCTTACACTCTCAA
>DAOWFF010000040.1 GCA_030638105.1 archaeon
AAATTGAAAAAGAAAGACTTAGAAATTTCTAAAGACCTTTTTATAAATTTCTTCGCCAAATTTATTTTCTGTTTCTAATTTGATAACAAACCAACCCAACAAATAACCAATCAGACCGCCAGCAAGAACATCGCTTAAAAAATGTAGTCCGAAATAAACCCGTGAAAACGCGATTAGACCAGCGAAAATAATCCAGAAATATTTGAACTTGCGGAATTCTTTTGATAAGATTGGAACCGCACAGAAAACAAGCATTGCCTGAAACGACGGGAAAGAAAAATTCCAAATAAGATGACTTGCTTTTTCTAAAATTTGCAGAGTGGAAACAATTCCTAATTGAAACGGCCGTTGCCTTTGAATTGAAAATTTCAGGACAAAACTAACAACTGCTGACAAGGCAAGAGTAAACCACAACCCAAAAATCCATCTTCTTTTGTGTTCTCTCCACAGAAACAAACTTGTCAGAAAAAAGAAAATAATTATCTCAGAACTGAAAAAAGTTATCCCGAGAAAAAAATCACTTAAAAATTTATTTCTGATTGTTGAGACCGCCTTTACAATTTCTGAATCAAAATACAAACTCGCGAAAATTAACGCGACAAAAACCGCGATTAAGACAATTTTTTCTTTTCTTTTCATTAAATTCCTAACCTTAAATTATTTAAATACATTTGCAATTTTATTTTTATGAAAAAAGCCAGAAAACATTTTAAAAATATTTTAATCAGGTATTTGATTTTGATTTTAATTGCAATTCCGAACTTATGGATTTTTTATTTTGTCTTCACTCCGCTTACAATTTATCCAGTTTATGTTTTACTTGGTTTGTTTTTTGAACCATTTTTATCAGGGGTAACGATTACAATTGCAGATTGTTTTAACATAGAAATCATTGGAGCGTGTGTTTCTGGAGCAGGTTATTATCTTTTGCTGATTCTTAATTTGTCCACGCCAAAAATTAAATTCAATAAGAGAATGAAAATGATATTTTTGTCTTTTGGTTGTTTTTTGATTTTAAACATCGCAAGAATTTTCTTTCTGAGCATTGCCTATATAAACGGTTATTCGTGGTTTGATTTTACCCACAAACTTTTCTGGTATTTGGGAAGCAGTATTTTTGTCGTGGGAATTTGGTTTGCAGAAGTAAAATTATTCAAAATAAAACAAATTCCTTTTTATTCTGATTTGAAATTTTTATATGGGCATTCAAATTTAAAAAAATAAACTGACAACTCCAAGGGTTCCGAGGAGAATCAAAATTCCTGCTATTGTTACTCCTGATGCGATTGCTAAAATACTTTTTTTTCTGTCTAAGTCCAAGAGCCAGGAAACAAGACAGCCAGTCCAAGCACCTGTTCCAGGAAGTGGCACAGCGACGAATAAGCATAAAGCAAAAAAACCTTTTGCCTTGTATTTTTTTTCAAACTTGTCCACTTTTTTTTGAAACTTTTTTAAGTATAATTCAAAAAGTTTTTTGTAGATTTTTATATTCATAAAAAGTTTGTGAAGATGATCTAAAAAATAAAAGATGAAAAAGATTACAAGAATGTTTAATAATAAAACTAAGAAAAAAATAAACACCACAGGGATATTTTTTTCCAGAGCATAAGAAATTGCGACCGGCAGACCAACCCTTAATTCAGTAACAGGCATGACAGTCAGAATCAGTGCGTAAATAAGTTTTAAATCCATCTTAATTGCTCTTGAATTTGACAAATGTCTCAAGCATGAATTTTTCAAGTGCCTCTAAAATTTCGCAGTCATGTATATTTATTGTGTAGCAGGATGGTCCTGTTTGTTCTATGCCTGTTTCATCTCCTTCCTGCATCTGAACAAAAGTATATCTTCCCTGAGAATCGCAGGTTGCGTTTGGGTCTTTCCGAACATTTGTTCCGAATGTTTTAAGAACCTGAACAAAATTTCCTATGGCAACAATTCCATCTCCGTCGCAGTTAAAATTTTCTGTTTCATTAATTATTAAAAGTTCTTTTAGATTAATTTCTCCGTCAAATGAAATGTCTTTTAATTTTCGCGGGTCTTTTCTTAAATAAACATTGTAGTCAACAGTGTGTTCCCCTGTCGTTGACGAATACATTGGAAAAACCGTATTGTAAAAAATAATGTCTCCTTGTTTTATTGCCTTAAATTCAACTCCATGATATTCAAATTGTTTTGAAGAATTAATAAAAATAATAATCAACACAAACACCAGAACAAAAATTCCTACCCCGATAAAAATATTTTTTAAGATTTTGTTTTCCTGATTAATCTGTTTTTTAGTTAAGTCGTCAGAATTTTCTGCTTCAATATTTTTTTCTTTTTTATTGTCTGAACTTTCCTCAATTTCTTTTTTATCCTCTGATTTTTCCTCGCTGTCCTGCTTTTCTAATTTTTCTTTCTCAATGTTTTCTTTTGTTTTTTTTGGCATAGTTATAATTCAGAAAAGATATTTATAAGTTTATTGTTCTTTTATTTCCATTATTCTGAACAAAAATTCGTCAGTGATTTTTGCTAACTCCTCCTCTGGACCCTGAATAAAAACGCAACTTTCATTCTGGATTATTTGGGAGTTGTTATTTTCCTTGATAATTAAAAAATTGTCTTCGCAGTTCTTAATGGGAATATTTTCTTCTCCCTCGTCGCCTTGTAAATACGCTTTTCTAATTCCAAGTGAGACCTGATTTAAATTCCGATAAATTTCTATTTCTGCGTTTTGATTTTCTGAATAAATGTAAAGTGGTTTCCCAGAATAATCCTGAAGATAGTTTAATTCAGATGGGGGAATTCCTTCTGTCTGCAGAGGATTGAACTTGAAAATAAAATTCAAGTTTTGGGATTGTAAAATCCAGAAGTCATTTTGGTTTGTGAATTCAAATCCATTGTAATTTATTTTTTTAGTTGATTCAGAGGGGTTGCTCTGAAAAGAATAGCCAACAATACTGAAAAGCATGACAAAAATTAAAACCCCCCCGATAACAAATTGTTTTAATTTTTTGCTTTTTTCTTGTTTATGTTTTGAAGTTAATCTTCTCATTTATTAAAATCAAGATTCAAGTATAAAAACTTTGCTTTCATAAATTTTTTACAAAGCATTCGCCAGAACTTAAAAAAAAGAAAAAGAAAAAAATAAATAAATAAATTTTGATTTACGCTGTTTCTTCTACCTGAACTGTAGCAGTTGTTGCTGAAGTTCCGATGTATTTCTTAGAAGTGTCTACTGTCTGATGAGTCAAAAACTCTGTAGCCATTTGTGTTTCTGCAACTTCATTACCAGCAACAAGCAAAGCATGTTTACTAGTAACACTTGAACTTGCAAATCCTTGGATTAGGTATTGTCCTGCTCCAACTCCTGTTGCAGTTGTCCAAGCAGCACTACAAGTACCAGCTGAAAGTCCTAAGACCTTAGCAGCAGCTGAATTTATACAGCTTCCACCAACAATAATTACATTTTTGTCAGCATAAGAACTTGTTTCTGAATCCTTGTAAACAACACTTCCAATCTGAGCAACTGTTGTTCCAGTTGTCCCAGAAGATATTGTTGCACCAGCTTCTGTTAAATAGATTTCAGCATAAGTTTCTGAATTTCCATTTGGAGCGTTTGGATAATATACTTCTGCATAATCATCACTCTTAGTATAGTGCAATATTCTTGGGGCAACATCTGAAGTAATATATGCTTCATATGTGCTTGTTGAGTCACCTACTTCTAAACCACTTGCTCCACCACTTCCAGCACCTTCAACTTGAGTCATTTCAAGATCATGGTTTGTTCCATCATCATCCACTGTCAAGTAAAATGACTTTGACGAAGCAGCAATATTATCATCTTTGTCCTCATAAGACATGTTCAAATACCAACTTACTGCACTATGTCCAGCCATACTTGAAGTCCTATTAAGATTTCTATCTATAGCACTTCCGTTACCACCATACTCATATATACCTAAGTTGATTGAACCAGCAGGTCCAAGACCAAATGTGGCATCTGTAACATTAACTGTTCCAACATAACCTCCAGCGGCAATAGGAAGAGCAATGCCATAAGGCAAATAAACTCTTAATCCACCTGGAGTATAAACAGTGTTGAAATTAACATCTGTTCCTCCTTTAATCACAATTGACTCATTTCCACCTGAAGCATACTTAATTAAATCAATTGTAAATGAAACATCTCCAATATCACATGTACTTGCATTTGTTTTATCTGAACAAACTTCTGTCCATGCTCCACTTGCATATTTTTCAATATCAACTTCTTCTCTTGCATTACTTGTATCATATGTAATTCTTGCTCTTAATAAATAAGATTCAGCTTCTGCAGTTACATTATATGATGCAACAAAATACTCATGGAAATCTTCTCCATTCCATTTCTCATGGAAAAGCAATGTACTATTTGGTGATGATGCTAATCTTTCTGTAGCAGATTTACCTATGCCCTCAAACTCACCTGAAGCATTTCCATAAAGCAAATTAATTGAAATATCCCCATCTTTAATAGGCATATTCAGTTCCATGCTTGTATCTCCGTCTTTCTCGATTAGAATTTTTTCTTCAGTTGGGCGCACTAATTCAGCCATTGTAAATTTAACTGCCTCAAATCCAGGCATTGTTAATTCAGATTCAGGACTAAGAAATTCTTCTGCATCTGTTCTCCACTCAATCTCAATTTTACTTAATTTTTCAGCACCAGCACTATCTGTTCCAGCATAAACCCATGCTTTAACACCTTGAACAGTGTTATCATTCAGCTCGATATCAGAGCCAGATGTTAGCTTAAGCTTACCTGAACCAATACTAAATGTAGCACTTCCAACTGTTCCAGTAACATCTCTTATAGCAATATCCTTTACACCAACATATACATCTCCTCCAATACCAGCACTATCTCCTTCACCTAAAGCATTTGTTTCGTCTCCATTTATAGTAAGATAAATTTGAGTTGTGCTTTTAATACGCATACTTACTTCATAAGTTAAACCTCCAGTTGTCATAGTAACTGTTTCACCTTCTAAAACAGTTCCTTCATTAGCAGAATCTAAAAGAGTCAAAGCACCTAACTCAACTCCTTGAGTACCAGTACTATTATCAAAGTTTGATACATAATATGTTTTACCTAATATAGTCATATCACTTCCTTCAATATCATCTAAATCACTATCTACAATATCTGATTCAACATCTGTTGTAAAATCAAGAGTATAGTTCATAACCCATGTGCTTGATGTTAATTTAACACCTACTACAGGAGTTCTTTCATCTAATCCTACTAAAGATTCATAGTCAGAATCTCTAAAATGAGATACCTGAAGAGCTCCTATTTTTATAGTTTGTTCATAATCAAATTCATCATTATCATCTGCAGTATATGTTCCATCTGCAAGAAGAGTAGACAAATGACCATCATTAATGGTAGCTGTCCAAACAGTGCTTAATGTATTTCCTATATTCATGTTATCACTTGATTTGGCAAGTAATACATTATCACCACCACTAACACTTGAACCTGTTCCACTACTTGTTCCTCCACGAGCAGTTAAATCCAAGTTAACATTTGTTGCGTAAACCTGATCTAATGTTGAAACGCCACTTCCTGTTCCATACACGATTGCTGGTGTTTCCAGAAAAGGTGTTGGATAGTTTGCAGCAGATGCAACTCCCAAAGTCATACCTAACATTAATGTTCCTGTAACGATTGCTGAAATCTTCTTAAAATTAAATTTCATTTTTTTTATTTTTTAACCTCCTTTCAATTGTATAGTATGTTGTCTATGACAACATCACCCAACTTATAGTTATAGGGTAAACTACATGTTGTGATGAACATAACATCATTCGTGTTGAATGATTTCTAATCCCTATTAGAACACCCGAAGGTGCAATAGTTAAAATCTGTTTTCCTTTAAAAAGCTTGTTGTCAAATTTTAGGTTATTCTCTGTAAAACCTTGAATTTCAAGGTTTTACTTATAAGGTTTGCGTTGTTACTTGCATATTAATACAGATTACAAAATACTGGCAAACAAAAGATTTATTAACATAGGGTTATTAACAATAGTATATGTCATAAAAGAACATATAACTTCAAAGTATGTTTTGAATATATCTATATAGAAACAATAGATATACAACAGCGAGGAGAAAGATACCTAATTAAAAAAAGAGAAATTTTATTTTCCAGATAACCAAAAAATAAGATGAAAGAAAAAACCAGAGAAATAACAATAACAGAATCAAAGGGCGCGTTTTCCATATTTAAAAAAGCAGGAATTTCAAAAAAGGACTTTGATTTTTCAGGAATTTTGGCTTTAAGACAGATTTTGAGTAATGAGAAAGCGAGAATTCTGCACACCATCAAAACCCAGAGTCCTGTTTCAATTTATGATTTAGCGAAAAAATTAAATCGGGGGTTTAAGTCGGTGAGTGATGATATTAAACTTTTGGAGAGGTTTGGATTTATTGAACTTGTTGAGGAGAAAACAAAAAATCGGGTTAGGCACAAGCCAGTTATTGTTGTTGATACAATGACAATTCATTTGAAAATTTAATCGTGCGATTTCCAAAGAGGATTGCCGAGTGATTTCGTGGTAGGGACAAATTGGGAAATCAATCCCCATGCGAAGTCGGGAGTTGTAAAGAAATCGCCCAACCGCAAAGCAAGGGAAGCTCAATCCCGCGGGATCACCTTCGGCGTAAGAAACCGCAAGGCGCAAGGTGTCTTTTAACTGTAGGCAGTTAAAAATATTTCTCCATCCCTTATACCTAATTCTTGCTTTGCTCCTTTTGACTCTTTTGTGCTGTTTCCTTTTTTAAGGGAAAGAATTTCCTCCCCTTCAAGATTAATAATTAATTCATAACCCTGAACAGGACGCTCTTGCCCGACTTTCCATGTTTCTTCAATAATATTTTTTAATGTTGAATTCAAAACATCGCAGGCGTCTCTTTCATCCAGACAAATTTCTCCATCACTGCAGTCAAGAATTAATCCTTGAACTGAACGATATTCAAAATTATCTTCGCAATCAGTTGTGAATTGTAAAAGTGCCTGAATAAAACTTTCAACTTCATAACTCTGAACTATTTCCTCTTTTGAAGAATTCAGTGCCAACCCCAAAAAAACAAGGAAAATTACAGCGACAAGAATTATAATAATGGCGAACCCGACCATTTCTTCCTGTCCTGATTTATTTTTGTTTATCATTGTAATTTTTTGTAACTCACGATAATTTTTGCTAATTCGCATTTGTCAGAAATTTTTCCATTGATTAATGTTTTTCTGCACAAAGAGACAAAATTTGATTCTGAAAATCCAGAATTTTCTGAAGAACGCAGTGAGATTAAATTACATTCAGGATAATTTTCAAATGTGCAAATTATTTCATTTTCTAATTTTGGATAAATTTTTATTATCTCAATATTTTCAACATCCCAAAAGCCAGAATATTTATTTATGTTTTCTTTTAACATCATAACTTTATCAGCATCAACGCAATTAATTTTTTTATTTCCAAATGCCTCTCCACATGAAAACTCTGGAGAATTTGCGAGTTTTGTTGCTAACAACATGGCGTTTTTTTCTTGAAGTTCTGTTGCTGATTCTTTTAATCCTGAAAACCGAATTACTAAAATAAATATTCCGATAAGCACGAAAAACAAAGTAATTGCCATCAGCACAAATGCGGTCTGCTGTATTTTCATCTGGGCTTTTTTATCTACCATAACTTACACCCCATTATTTCGTTTTCACTTTTAATATTTTCTGCGAGATGATTTATTTGGGCCAAGTCGCTTGAATCTGTAAAACTATCTATTGAATTAATTAGAGCGATTAAATTTAAATTTGAACTGCAACCAAGATTAGAAATGAAAAATTCTTTGTCCTTGTAAAGCATGGCGAGGTGTTTTGTTCTTTGCATAATTCTCTGGAGATGGCATTCATATAAAGTATTGTCTGAAAAAATTCCCGCGAACATCAAAGCGTCCTGTTCGAAATAAATTCTTGAATTGTTCTTTTCAATATATTTCAAATTGTAATTAACATAAGTGTCGCAATTTTTCCAAGAATCAAAGCAAATTCTTGTGCTTTTTTCTGAACAATCATTTACTAATAAGTTCGCTTGTTTTAATTTTGAGATTTCGTTTTCAATTTTCTCTGGAGGATTTACAAAACAAAATTCCTGTTCTGAAGAAGTAATGTAAATTAAGTCAGTAACTTTAAACGGAAAATTAAATGGTTTTGAAAACAGATAAAATTTTTTCCCCTGCACTGGGTTTTCTGAAAAAATATATTTATTTGAAAATCCGACATCAATATTTGTCTCTGTCCACTTGTTGAAATTTTTTTGTGAGATTTGGATTATCTGCCTGCCGAAAATTCCAGTGTTTCTACACTTGCTGTAAATTTGCGTTTCTACTGGCAGGGTCATGGAACTTGATTGTGCTGTCTGAAAACCGGTCTCAAGAGGATTTAACAAAATTCCGATTTCTTTGCCTGTTTCAGCATCCTGAATTGTCTGTTCTGTTGAAATGAATTTTATAACTCCGAAAATCGCGAGGAACAAAATAAATGCTCCGACAATTATTGCGAAAATCCATGCAAATGAAATTTGCAAATAGGCCTTTTTGTTAGTCATTGGATCACAACTAATGCCTCTCCATAATCTTTTTTAAGAATGAGTTTTATTTTTCCATTAATATTATCAACGCAAAAAGAATTTTCTTTTTTAATTATTTTTGGCATATCCAAATGATTTATTTTTTTTGGGGGGACGATTCCAAGCGGATAAAAAATCAAATTTTCGTCAGAGTCCCTGAAACAAATTTTTTCTATTTTTTTTGGGAGAGAATATTCTACTTCCTGAGAGTCCTTTGTTGATTTCCAAACCTTGTCAACATCTGACTCCAACTTGTCTACAAATTGTGCAATTTTTATTTCGTCTGAAACATTAAGAAATTTTTTGATGGCGTAAAAAGCAAATGCAATGAAAATAACTATTAAGATAATTGAGAAAATCATTCCAAAAGATATTTTCATTTGAGCAGTTTTATCACCCATAATTAGAATACAAAATCAGAATTTATAAAGTTTCATATTGGGGAGATTGGAAATAAAATGTTTAAATTTCTTTCTTAATTTCTTTAAGATATTTTTCTAAATCTTTGTAATCTTTTTTTCTGTCTAACAAACAAACCAGAATTATGTTTGGATTCATCACAGCATAAATAAGATGAGTTTCTTTTGATTGAATATTAAGCCGAACCCTGAAAACCTTTGAATATGATTTTGAATGAACTCTTTTATATCTGTAAGGATTTTGTTTTATTAATTGAATTTTATCGTGGACAATTCTTTTTGATTTTGAATTTAATTTTCTAAGTTGTTTATTAAAATTTTCAAGGGGAATTAAGTTATATTTCATTCTAAAAGAATTTTATTCATTTCCTCTTCTGTAGAAAATAATTTTTTCTTGATTGAGATAGTTATTAATTGCTCTATTAAATTTATTTCTTCCTCGCTGAATGTTTCATCAAATTCGTTTTTTTCAAATATTTTTTCTCTCATGCTTTCAGTGGCTAAATCCTGGATGTTTCTGTATCCGAAATTCTTAGCGTAATTTTGTGCAGCCAAAAGTAGATTTTCTGGAATTTTTAGATTTATTTGTTTTGCTTCCATGGTATCTAAAGATATTAATAGATATTTAAATGTTTTGGCTGGAAAAATTTTAAAGTTTCACTCGCCAGAATAAACATCAGAAGGTCTAACAATTATTGAACAGGCGTCTGGGGGGCTTGGCTGATTTCCATATTTGTCCTGACACTTGACATGGAAATCTATTTCAGTGTTCCAGTTTGTGAAATGGTTTGTGTCTTCAACTTCTGTTAAAGATATTCCGTCGTCAAAAGAATAACTGCAGTCCTTTGAATCATAAACGCAGTCCGCTGGTTCGTTAGTGATTAATTTCAAGTAGCCCTCTTTATAATAAGCCCGAACAACAATCGGTGCCTCTGAATCCGCCTCAACTTTAAAGTTTACTTTTTTAAAATCAGAATTTCCGCCTAAGTCCACGCACTTTATGAAATATTCATAGTCGCCTTCAGCAAGATAAAGTTCCTGTTTGTGAGAGTAGTGGGAAAATAAGTCGCCTCCATCTTCGTAGAAAAATTCAGTGTAATCGTCGGCTTCTTCTGTTTCGCTGAAAGAACAAACCGCTCTTCCTTGGTCTGCTCCTGCTGATGTCTCTGCTGTTAGAGTTACCTGAATAATTCCTGTTGAGTCCCTGATTGTTTCATTTGGTCCGACAGAATCAATCACTAATTGCTGGGTTCCGAGCAAACTAAATTCATAACTCTGCGTGTTTGTTCTTCTTTCTGATTCATTTAACAGAGGATAACTTTTACATCTAAAATAAAATTTATTTTCCTGCCTGTTTTTCAGACCTGTAAGAGTTGTTGAACATTCATACAACATCTCCAAATTCATTTGAAACACGCTCTCGCTTTCTGAACAATCCATCTGATTTTCCATTTCATCATATGACTTATCCTGAGCACTCCATTTGCAATCTGATGGTTTGTTTACATAAACATTTAAATCAACTGAACTTTGGTTAAATGCAATTGCTCCCCCATTGTTTAAACTTGTTTGTTCTATTTGTGGGGGCATGAAGTCAGGTCCTTTTTCTACACAGAACTTAAACATAAAATTTGCTGGGTTTTCATTTCCATTATAATCCTGACATCTTACAAAAAACTGGTAAGTTCCATCGTTTTGGATTTCTGGTTCTTCTGCATTTATTGCGTCAGGTCCTGGAAATCTTGTCTGGATAGAATGATTAAATCCGCTTCTTTGCAACTCAAATCTCATGTCCTCAAATTTGTCTTTTCTCTCTGGGTCTAATCTGCATTTTGCGTTTTCGTCTGTGCTTACTCCGAAGCTGATTGGAGTGAATGGTTTTATACAGCCCCCAGAAGTTTTTTCAATAATTACTCCTTTGTTTGGCGGAGAGACCGCATTATCGTCTGAATATCTATATCCCTCTGTTAAAGCATCTTGCCACAAAGTTATTACAGGATATTTTATATCAAGTCGGTTTTTCCATACGCACTTGTCTTCAATTAATTCGCAGTTTTGCCCAAGAGATCTGCACTGATATTCAGAGCAAGGAAAAATTCCCTGTTTGTTACACTCCTCACATTTTTCTCCGCCAGTAGTTGCTTCCCATTGCTTACATTCAAAAGTTATTGGTTTTATTTTTTTGCTTCTGTAAGTTATTGCCAAGGCAACTAATCCTGCTCCTGCTCCAATACCAAAACTAGCCAATCCCCATGTGCCAAACCATGTTCCAGATTTAAGAGAAGCAAGAAAATATGCCCCAGCAGTTGAAGCCCCGACTATATTTTGTGATGCCTGGTCTCCTCCAAGTTTCTTAGTAATTGCTCTTGTTCCAAGAAAAAGTGAAGTGGCAACTCCTAAAGATTGTATTATTGGATTAGATAACAATGCTTTTAGTCCAGTATTTGAAGTTGAAGTAATCAAATCGGCTCCAGCCTTAATTTCATTTGGATTTGTAATTTTGGGGTTTAGTTTTAACAATTCATCAACAGTGGTTCCAAATTTTTCAGCTATTTTAGATAAAGTATCCCCTTCAACTATTTTGTAAGTTGTGCTCCCACCATCTGCACTTACAATCCCGATTTCTCCACTGATTAAAAAACAAAACGCGAAAACTCCGACTAATAAAATCAAGATTTCTGATATTGCAATTTTTGCTTTGTTGTTCATTTTTAATTCCACAGGTCTGTAATTATGTGATAGCCCTTGTCGTTAAGATAATTTACATCTACTCCGCAGTCCCCAAGAGATGTGCATATTTGGTTCATTTCTTGTTTCCATTCTGGTTCTAAGCAATGACAATTTTTTTTGCATTTCCATTTACCAAACAATGCCTTTTCATATTTGACAATACAAGTAATTGCTCCAGCAGAGCAAACTTCTGTTGCTTCTTTAGAGGCAGTGTCTCCTTCTAAATCAAGTCCAGGGGCATATTTTGGGATACATTTTTCTATTTTTGGGGCATCTTTACCTTCATATTCTATCCAGTCGCAATCCCCCTTATCTGTGTTTAAACAATCCTTGCTGTTGTTTTGTGCTGTGCAGGTCTGCCATTTATTTACAACACACGCCGCATTCATAAAGTCAGGCACAACATCTATTTCCATGCAAACCTGTGCTCGTTTATCTTCGCAGGGAATTACATTTATTTCTCCGTCGCGACATTCAAGAACAAAGTGTCTTGAGCCAGGAATGTTGTCATCTACACCTTTATTTTCCTCATCTTCAAAAGCACACCATTTTTCTCCGTGTTGGTAGGGGTCTCCATTGTATTCACAACTTAAGTCCCTGCAAATATTATCCCCATATCTTGGTTTTGCATCTCCTTCAACTCTACTATAAGTTTTGCAAGTGCTTCCTTGATCATAATTACAATTCCCGCAAGTTGCTGAATTTGCGTTTGATGAGTCGGACTTACAACTTTCTGATTTTGTGTAAATTCTTGACCAATAATCCTTGTCTTTAATTTTTGAGGAGTCGTAAATGTTTGCTAAATTTCCGCAGGTGTCTAAAAAATAGACCTCTTCTTTTCCTTCAACGCAGGTTGTTTGTTCGCTTGGTCCGCAAATAGTTCCTAATTTTTCAGCAGAGCATAAATAACCTGGATGAAAACTCACATCTGAATTTTCAGAGATTGATTCCATTTCTTTGCATTCTTTTTGTGTTAAAAGTCGGCAGGTCTTTTCAAATTCCTTTTCAAAAACGCACGCCCCAATAATGTCAGAAGTTACAGTTGCCATACATTCAAATTCATTTTTAATATC
>DAOWFF010000051.1 GCA_030638105.1 archaeon
ATATGTGGCTTCTGTTGGCGAGGGAATCAACGCAGAAATAATCAGAAATTATATTAAAACCCAAGGAAGAAAAGGCGGGCAATTAAAGTTGGTAGATTTTTTTAAATGATGCCACGAGGTCTTGCCTCGTGGAGATTCACTTGGACAGGCATCTTTTTTTTAATTTGGTTAATTTTATATTTGTGGAGGAAGGATATTCGGAAAGAAATGATAATTATTTCTGTACTTTTTGGATTTGGAGGAATTTTTAGTGAATTAATCTATGTGCAAGATTGGTGGCAACCATTAACTTTAACTAACACTTCAATAGGAATAGAAGATTTTTTAATAGGATTTTTTATTGGGGGGATAGCTTCAACAATATATGGAAAAATTTTCAACAAAAAGATTAAAGTAAAATATGCAAATAAAAAAAGAGAATTTAAAAGGAATATAAATTTCTTCTTTCTTGGTTTAACTTTTTTAGTACTCTTTTTTGGAAGTTTTTACATTTTAAAAATAAATTCGGGGCATTCTTCCATAATTGCTTTTGTTGTTGCAATATTTGTAATTTTAATTAAGAGAAAAGATTTGATTACAAATTCATTAATGAGTGGATTTTTATTATTAGTTATAGGAAGTTTAGTGTATTTTATTTTATTAATAATTCATCCAGAATTTATTAAAGAATTTTGGTATTTAGAAGATGTATGGTATTCAAATCTTTTTTTTGGAATTCCTATTGGAGAATATATCTGGTATTTTCTAGCAGGAGCATTCATCGGTCCACTTTATGAATACTGGCAAGAAGCAAAATTAATAAACTTAAAAAACTAATTTAAAAAATGCCCTTAAAAAAACACCACAAAATAATCATTGGAAGTTTTAGTTCAGTGGTGCTTATTTTTATGATAGTCAGCGGAATTTTGCTGAACGGAATAATTGTGAAGCAGACAATTAATCACAATACAGTCACACAAAAAATAAACGAGTTGCAGATTGACACGCAGACAAAGTTAAATGAACTGACGATAAATTTAATTGAAACAAAAGAAGAATTAAATTCTCTGGATTCTGAATTTGGTTCCATAAATCAGGAATTTGATTTACTAAAAGCGTCGGCTGGCGAGGACTTTTCAGGAATCATTGAAGATGTAATTAAGTCGGTTGTTACAATCAGAACAGATGTCGGGCAAGGAACTGGTTTTATAATCAGCCGAGAAGGTTATGTAATCACAAATTATCATGTCATGCAAAACGCAAAATCCGCAGGAATATTTACTTACGAAGGAGAAACCCACGCTGTGCAGTTAATCGGAAAAAACGAAAACATGGATATTGCTTTATTAAAAATAGATGGCGAATTTGAAAAATTAAATCTTGCTGATTCTGATGACATACAAATCGGCGAAAAAGTTATTGCTGTCGGAAATCCCTTGGGCTTACAGTTTTCTGTATCTGAAGGAATTGTATCCGCAGTCCATAGACCAGGACCAAACGGATTAGAAGCATATATTCAAACCGACGCTGCACTAAACCCCGGAAACTCTGGCGGTCCCCTGATAAACAAGCAGGGAAAAGTCATAGGAATTAATAACTTCAAAATCGGCGGCGGAGAAAGTTTGGGCTTTGCACTGGAATCAAACTACATAGAAGACACGGTAAATGAAATTGCCGAAGGTGTTTTGAATCAGAGTTTGATTTAATATTTAATTTTAGATAATTATTTAAATGAGTTTTTGTTTATTCTAGAATGAAAAGATTTGTAAAAATAGGGGTGTTAATCCTAGCAGTTTTGTTGGTCATACTCCCACAAACTCCAGGGGTAGGAATAATTTTTTTTGCTTTAGGATTCTATGTAATTTACCCATTAACAATAATCTTTTTATTTTTTTGGATAATTTTAATGTTGCCTCTAAAAACATCTTTGAAATGGATTATAGCATTATCTTTCGTATTTATATCGAGTTTTATTTTTAATGCTTTATCTGCTCAAGGATCAAATTTTTTGATGCTTTATGAATTACCTAATGATTTATCTTTTGGAATTTACCTTGTTTCTGGATGGATGCTTCCATTTGTAATTTCAATACATATAATAAAAGAAAAAAAATTATCTAAAGTGATTTTAAGTTCTTTGATAATAGCATTTATCCTTTCACTTGCACCAATTATTAAAAATATAATCTCGTCTATGAATCGCGTTGGAGAAACAAATCCTGTTTTAAATTCACTTCTCAATGATGGAATTGTTTTTCTAATACCTCCAATAATAGTTTCATTGATAGCGTATTCAATTTATAAAAAATTTTCTCCTAAATCTTCTCCTCTTGTTTCTCAAATTAAATCCAACTAAATAATTTAATAAACCCTTTTTTCTTTATTTGTTGATGAGTAAAAAACAAAACAAAGAAGGTCTGAATGTTAAAAAGCAGGAAAATTTTAGTGAATGGTATACTCAGGTTCTTGAGAAGGCAGAGGTTGTTGATTTAAGATACAATGTCAAGGGTTTTGAAGTGATACGGCCGTGGGGAGCCATGATTATTGAAATCATGTTTAAACTTTACGAGGAGGAGCTAAAAAAACAAGGACACAAACCAGTTATTTTCCCGACACTAATCCCAGAGGAGAATTTTAAAAAAGAATCATCTCATGTTAAAGGTTTTACCCCAGAGGTCTTTTGGCTGCAGAAAACTCAGGGCGACAACAAACTTGCTTTAAGACCAACGAGCGAAACTGCTTTTTACCAGATGTATGCTTTGTGGATTAGAAGCCACAGAGATTTGCCCTTAAAACTTTATCAAAGAGCAAATATTTTTCGGTATGATACAAAAGCCACTCGTCCTTTAATCAGAGCGAGGGAATTTCACTGGATTGAGGCGCACAATTGTTTTGCAACAAAAAAACAAGCAGAATCACAGGTTCAGGAAGATATTGGAATGACAGAAACAATTATGCATCAAAAATTCGGGATTTATTTTTTGGCTATGAAAAGACCAAAGTGGGACAAGTTTGCTGGAGCAGAATACACAATTTGTTCAGATGTTTTAATGCCAGATGGAAAATTTATCCAACAACCATCAACACATTTACTGGGACAACATTTTTCAAAAGCATTTAATGTAAAATTTAAAGATGAGTCAGGAAAAGAAGATTATGTTTGGCAAACCTGTTATGGACCAGGAATTTCAAGGATGCTTGCGTCGGTGATTTCAGTGCACGGCGACGATGATGGATTGATAATGCCTTTTTGTATTTCTCCAGTTCAGGTAATAATAATCCCTATTTTTAATAAAGAAAATAAAAATAAGATTTTGAAAGAAGCAGAAAAAATAAATGAAAAAATAAAATCCTTTGGATTAAAAACAGAAATTGATGCAGGAGAAAAAAGACCTGGGGAAAAATATCATGAATGGGAATTAAAAGGCGTTCCGTTTAGATTAGAAATCGGGGAAAGAGAACTTAAAGAAAAAAAATTAACTCTTTTCACAAGAGACACAAAAACCAAAGAAAATATTCAAATTAAAAATCTTTCAGAAATAAAAAAACTTGGACAAGAATTTGATGAACGACTAAAAATAAAAGCAGACAAATTTATAAAGGGAAAAATAATTAATTGTGAAACAAAACAGAAAATTAAAGACACAATTAAGAATAAAAAAATCGCAAGGATAAATTTTTGTTCAGTTGACAGGCATGGCGAGAAATGTGCGGAATTTATTGAAAAAGAACTTGGTGCAGAAGTTCGAGGGGTTTTAGCAAACAAGCGAGAGAAAGCAAAAGGAAAATGTGTGATTTGCGGTAAGACAGCAAAAGAAATTGTGTATGTTGGGCGAGGGTATTGACCAGCGACAAACCTTTATAACTAATGACGACTTTTAATGGCCGAGGAAGAGTTATTGATGAATTTTTGGGGAATTTAATAAAATAAGAGGAAAAACAAATGAGTTTTAGATTAAAACCAGTAATAAAAGAGATAATAAGTATTTTGAAAAAATATGGTTTCTATATAGTTAGAATGAGGGGAGACCATATAATTGTGAACAGAAATCCCCCACTAAGAAGGCCAATAGTTCTGGTAAATGAAAAACGACTTAGTAATGCTGTGAGATTAAATCTTTTAAAAGAATGTGAAAGTTGTGGCATAAACAAAAAAGAATTTGACGAAATTTTTTAAAGAAAAATTCTTGAAATCATAGGTACATTATTTTCTTCCTTAACAATACTAATAATTTTATTTTTCTCTTCTGGGGCTTCTTCAAAATATAGCTCTAATGCTTCTTTTAATCTATGCTTTGCTTCTTCTATTGTGTTGCCCTGTGTAACTACATTAGGAATTTGAACAGAACTTATACTAAACACTTTTGATTCTCCATCTCCTTCAGGGACAATAACAATATCTAGTTCTATTTTTTGACTAACAATTTCCATGATAATTAATAACCTCTTTTGTATAAAAATGTTTTGGTTTATGTTAGAAAGAGTTATTAAAAGTTACAAGTTTGGCACCAACTAATACCTTCTCTTTTTTATCCAAATATTATTCTTCTATTCTTGTAATTGAATTAACTTCGTCTTCCAACCTAAAAGTAATCTCCATTAGATAACTCAATTCTTTTTTAACTAATTTTTGTTCCATCTTGTTTTTATTTTTCATTTTATTTTAAACAAACAAAACTTAAAACAAAATTTTCCAGCTTAAATTATTAGAAGTAACCAAATTTAATTCAAGCCAAAAAAAAGTTGAATTAAATCAGGCAAGTTTAATTGAAGTACAAACTAAGCCAAAAAAATAATTTTTCCAACAAGGCATTAGTCCTGCTTCCATATTGTTTCCAAAGAAATGTTCTTTATATAGTTTTCGTTATTTATTTTTAATCAACTTTTCTAATCTTTTTTTAAATTCATCTAAATCCTTTACTTTAATCTGCACTCCAACTGCATTTTTGTGCCCTCCTCCTCGGGCTCCTTCAAGATTTCCAATTACCTTTAAAACAACATCGCGAATATTTTCTCCACGAACAGAAACATTAATTTTAGATTCTTTAACATAAGCGACGACAATTATTTTTTCAGGAAACGAAAACTTTAACCCATTCGCCAAATCAGCACTCATGCTTGTATCCCCTGCGTATTTAAAAAACAGCAAATTGGACTCATCAACATTTAACTTTGCCTTTTCTAAAAATTTCTTATATTTTTCATTTATCTCTTTAAATCTTTTATGCATAAAATAATTTTTTTCGCTTTCTTCCAAAACCTCATAAGGTGTTTGAACTTTTGTCAGGTAATTTAACATTTTAATAACATTCGTAGTCCTGTCTTTTAAACCAGAACCAAAAATTTTGGAAATTTTCCCTATTTGAGAACCATAAAAAATTTCAAATGCATCTTTTGAATCAATCCCCAAATCAGGATATTGTTTTTTAAAATCTGAATAAAATTCCGGGAAAAATTTGTCAGATATGCAACCAGCGACGCCAATCCATAAATCCTGTTTCCTGTTTGTAATTTGATCACACAAAGCCGTAACTGGCTCATTAGTTTTATTTTTATTAAATAAAGGATTATAATAATCTACAAACTCTGGAATTTCCTTTTTGTCAATTTTATGATGATCAATCCAGACAACAGGAAGATTTATTTTTTCAATTTCTTCCCAAAAATTTTTATCAACAGTTGGCACATCTAAAATAAAAACATAATCTGGATTTAATTCATTAATTTTTCGAAAATAATTTTTATTCAAAGGCGTTAGCTTCACAGCAACTCCTTTCCCTCGCTGAATAAATCTTTGCAACAAAAGAAAACTGCACAAACCATCTTGGTCATTATCAAAAAAAAACAACGGATTTTGAGCCCTGTTAAGATGTTCTTTGATTTCTGATATTTGTTTTTTAGTTAGCATTTAATTAAATTTCTCGTGAAAAAGTTTATATTCCTCTCCCTCATTTAATCCTAATTTTTTATAAAATGAAAGAGTTTTTTCATTAAATAGAGGAACTACAAGAAAATATTCTTCTACCTTTTGTTTTTTTAATTCATCCTTGAATCTTCCAATTAATTTTTGCCCAATTCCTCTTCTTCTAAAATTTTTATTTACAGTTAAAAGATCTAAATAAACTAATTTACTTGTTAATTTAAATCCCACCATAAATCCTAAAATTTTACTATTCTCTTCTGCCACAAAAAACAAACCTTTTCTTAAACTATCTCTAAAATATTCTTCGTCAGGAATTGACCCTCCAGACATTTCAAACTCCTTTATATCGCCCAATCTAACACATTCATAAATATCCTTAGGTTCTGCCTTTTTTATTCGCATATAGTAAAATTAAATTTGAGATTTATAATTGTTTCCTAACCAAATAATTTAATAAATATTTTACAAAAGAATAATAGTTTAAAAATCTTCAAGAATTTCGGTTTTTAGTTTTTTATATCCAAAAAAATCAGTTGTGTAATTGTAAGCTCCAGCATTTAAAAAAATTATTTTATCCCCAATTTTTGGATTTTTTAATTTAACTTTATATCTAAAAATATCATCCCGCGTCGGAGAATTCCCTTTAATTAAATAATAATCTCCCGTGCCCTCGTCAGGCAATTCATTTTCTACAAGCATTTTAGTTCCAGTTAAAATATTATCTAAAGCACAATTATAAATCGTAGTATTAACAACCAAATTCTTTTCTTGAATTTGAATAATTTCTGTTTCTAATTTTATGCACGGACCTGCTAAAAATCTTCCTGGTTCAATGTATGTTTCAATATTATATTTGTCTAAAAATATTTTTGCATCTTTTAATTTAGAAAAAATGTATGGAAAAACATTCGTATTCAAACTCCGATAAACCGACGGCAAACCCCCACCCAAATTAACAAAATCAATTCTTTCTAAACTTTCTTTTGTCAAAGAATCAATCAACTCATCTTTAATTTCCCACTCAGAAGTATTTTGCGATTTTCTGTGAATATGAATTCCAAGTTTATCAATAAACTTATTGCCCCTAGTAGAAATGTTGGAAACATTTCTCGGGGTACACCCGATGGGTGTCCCAATTTCAGAAACAATTTCATTAATTTTTTTAGAGGACATTCCATAAACAAAATATTTTCCAGAACCAATTCGGTGTTCCTGAAATTTCATCCGCAGAGAAAGATTAATTTTAATTTTTTCATTTCCAATAACATTTAATAATTTTTCTAAATCAATTTCATTATCAACTACAAAATTTTTAACACCTGTTTTTAAAATATTTTTTAATTCATTTTCTGACTCTGCTTGACAAAAAAACCAAATTCTACGCCCAGAATTCCATAATTTGGGTGATGCCTCCAGGTTTTTCTCCTCAATCATTTCAATTTCCTCTTTTGCGTGAATAGAAAAATCAACATCAGAAATTTTCTGCAAAACATTCCCAACTTCTTTATTTGTTTTATAACTATAAGAAATTTTCAGCCCAAGATTTTTAAGAGTTTTTACCTGTTCTAAAAGAATTTTTTTTGAGAGGATGAATTTAGCTTGTGTCATTTTTTAATCCCTCCTTCTTCAATTTATCTAAAACACTGCACATCATTAAGGGAAAAGTTATGCAAACATCGCCGTTTACTGTCGCGGCTTCTGCATCGTCTTTTAATTTCCCCCATGACTTTGCTTCTTGAGTTGTTGCTCCAGACAAACTTCCTGAACTTGCGTGCGATGTTGTCATGTAAACAGCATAATCAAAACCCCCAGATAGCGACGCTGAAAAAATCGCATAATGTTTTGAGGTGCTTCCTCCTAAACTAATCAACCCTTTTTTCTCGTCAAAAGATAAATCTGTAACAACTCTCTCCATATCTTTAATTGTATCTACAATAAAATCGGGATGTTTTTGCTGAAACATATACAACTGAAATCCAAAACTTGAGTCGGCAATTCCTGGACAATAGATTGGAATATTCTTTTTCGCTGCCTGATAGAGAATAGAATTAACGTCTTTAATCATTAAGCCAATTTCTTTTAATAATTCAGATGTGGAAATCCTCTTGGTTTTTTCATAAATTCTTTCCAAATATTTATTCATTTCATCTTCAAATTTCATATAGCTTTCATTTCTAATCAACAAGTTTCCCACCCTGTTTTCTCCTTTTTCATGTAATGCGATATCGTCTGCATAAAAGTTACTTAATTCAAATTCTTCTCCTAAAGATTTCATGATATCTTCTTCAACTGAACCAGAAGTCGTTACCAGAATATTTGGAATTTTTAGTTTGCATAATTGTGCGAAAAAACCCCTCAAACCAGATGTAACCATGTTTGATGTAAAAGTCAAAAAAATCTTCGCCCCAGAACGTTTCATTTTTAAAACGACATTCACCGCTTCGCTTAACTCAATTGCCTGATAACCCAAAGAGCCAAAACTATCTACGCATTCTTCAACAGACATTTCAGGTCTCCAAAAAAAATCTTTTACTTTTTTCATTTTTGGTTCTTCCAAAAAGGAAAGCAGGAAAATTTTATATTTATTTTTTTCATTTTATTAATAAAGTTCAAACTAGAATTACAAAATCGGGATTGCCAAGGACTCGCTGAATTTTTCAAGATTCATATTTTATTCAGAAAATTCTCATTTAAAAATTTATTGTTTATGTTTAACCTATACAATGCACAATCAAAATCTTTTTAAAGAAAAAATTGCGTATAAATATACAATGAACAAATGGTTTGAACTTTTAATGGGATTGGTTCTGATAAATGGAGCGGTCTTGGTTGGATGGTGGACTTCGTCGCAGGCAGTAACTATCTTCGGAAAAAGCGTGAATTTCCTGAACTCGGCATGGATTGTTTTTCAGGGAGGAATTTTCTGGTTTGTAGTTATGATTGGTTTACTTTTTATTATGCTTGGGATTAGCGATTTGAAAGAGTAAAAAACTCATCAACCAAAAAAAATTAAACTGGATTCTATAATTGATGCAATAATCAAAAGAG
>DAOWFF010000002.1 GCA_030638105.1 archaeon
AAATTCTGTTTTACCATCGGGCAAAACTTTTCTCACCTCTGATTTAATTTCTTTATTTTCTGTTAATAATTTATTTTGTCTTTTAATTTCTGAATTAATTACCTTAAAAATAAGTTCTGGTTTTTGGACGCCTTTGATTTCTACCCTGTTTTTGTTTTTAATTGAAATATTTACATCCTGTCTTATTGTCCCCAAACCCCGTTTAACTTTACAGCTTCTCAAAATGTCGCCAATGTGCAATGCAACTTCTTTTGCCTGTTCTGGGGAATGAATATCTGGGGCAGTTGTAATTTCAATCAACGGAACTCCCAATCTATCAAGACGATAAACAACTTTATTTTTGTCCTCGCTGATTTTTCTCGCTGCGTCTTCTTCCAGACAAATTGAATCAATTTTCACCTTGCCTTTTTCTGTTTCAACATACCCATCCCTTGCAATTAAAACAGTTCTTTGAAACCCGCTTGTGTTTGAACCATTAATAACTGTCTTTCGCATGATTTGAGTAAGAGGTAAAATTTTCGCGTTAACTAAAAGAGAAATCTGCAAAACAATTTTCAACGCCTCTTTGTTTATTTTGTGTGGCGGTTCTTCGTCCAGCTCAACCAAGCAAGTTGTATCATATCCCTGATAAATAAATTCCTTGTCCAAAGACGCCTGATAAATTGCTGCCCGGTCAATTTTCCCTGACTCTCCTGCAACAGCGTGGAGCTTTCTCGTAATTTCAAAATCCGGCTCCTCTTTTCTCAACACAGAAGGACAATTACAAAACAATTTTTTCGTGTCAAGTTGCTGATGAATTTCAAGCCCACACTTCAAACCAATTTCTGAATAATCTATTTCTGGCATGAATAAAAGAAAGAAAAAGAGTTTATTAAATTATTTGAAAAGGGTTTAAATTATTTATAGTAAAAATAATGGGGTTTTATTGTATATTAAAATTTACCATTTGGATTGCTATTTTTTCTTGAATGAAAATAAATTTTTTCTGTTTCTCTTTGAAGAACATCTCGTATTTTTAAAGCAAGAAAATTATAAAATTCGCTTTGTTCATGAGTCATTAATTCTCCATATGCTTTTAAAACAATTCCTGAATAATACTTTTTTTCTTTGGGTGTTAAATTTCCTTCCGAAAATTTATCTTTTGCTTTAGAATATTCTCCATTTTTATGGGAATGTAAATCTGTTTCTGCAATCCAACGGGAATATATTGCGTTATCAATTAATTCCAAATATTCTTCTCTATCGCTTTTCCTAATTATTATCGGGAAATGTTTTCCGTCTTCTAAAATTATATTTTGAATTAATCTTGAAGTTCTCCCATTTCCATCTAAAAAAGGATGTATTCTGGCTAAATGAAGATGGCTATGTAATGCTTTTTCAATAGGATTTTTCAGAGAATCATTTTCTATAAGAAACATTGATAACTCTCTTTTAAGTTTTTCTGGAGCAGGGGGAGAAACTTTAGCTCCTAAAATTCTAACTCTTGTATTTCTAAACCCTTCAGAATTTTGAGTAGGGTCAACAAGAACCCCTGTATGTCTTATAAAATATTCAGATAATTTTTTAGGATAATTTTGTAATCCCCAATCTAAAGCTTCAAAAAGACATCTTTCACATCTCTTTTGTTCCCTTGATTTCAATATTCTATCTTTAGAAGTTGTATTATAAACCCCCTCTAATTCAATACTAACTGAATGCTTTGCCGCCTCTCTTTGTAATGCTCTTTGTTTCATTTTACAAAAATCCAAATAATAACTAGGGTTACTTCTTAATCTCTCTTCTTTCCTATTTATTTCTGTTAAAATCCCGTTGTTAATTAAACAAAAATGATTATGGTTTGACATAAAAAATATACCTCTTATATCTTTTTAAACCTTTCCCCCCTCACCCCTTTCAAGTAACAACTATCTTTAAGAGAAAGCAAAAAGATTTATAAAAAACTTTTTTCATTTAAACTTATGGAAAAAAAGGTGAAAAAAGTGAATAACCTAAATCATAAGGGAAATCCTATTTTTAGAATTCCAAAAACATTCGGGCAAAAAGCATCTGACCTAATAGCAAAATGGGCAGGTAGCTGGACATTTATAATAGCGTTCTTTGTTTTCATCGGGCTGTGGATGTCAACTAATGGTTATTTTTTATTGAGATATGTTAAAAATGGAGTTATAGATCCTTTCCCATTCATCCTGCTAAATCTTGCTCTTTCCTGCCTTGCTGCAATCCAAGCTCCAGTTATTTTAATGAGCCAGAACCGACAAATTCAAAGAGATAGAACAAAAGCAGAATTTGATTACAGAATAAACAGAAAATCAGAAAAAGAAATTAGGGAAATAAAAAATTTATTATTGAGAAGAATGAAAAAGAAATAAAATTAATCCTCCAACCTGTCATTCAACTCATGACTGAAATTTTCAAGCATTTTTTCTTTAACAATTTTTTTATCTTTTGCCCATTCCTCATGCCCCAAAACCCAGCCAAGTTTTACTAATGCTGTTTCACTCAACATATCTTCTAAATAAATAATTCCTGTTTTCATCAGCTCCCGACCATTAGAATAAACCAACGGCTCAAGCCGACCATAAATTGTTTGAGCAGTTCCGCACACAATCAAACCCTTGTCCTGAACTTCTTTAAGTTTTTTTGTCCATGATTTTCTCGCCCGTTTTGTCGGTGCATGCCCCAGCCCACTCATTTCCAAAACAATTCCCTTGTATTCTTTCTTAAAATAATAATCCAAAATTTCTGGTTCTTGCCCAGGATAAATTTTTACCAAAGCAACTTTTTCTTCAAACTTTAAATCTAATTTGGTTTTACGCCCAGAACTCCGCAATTTGGGTGATGCCCCCAGGCACCTGGAATTCCTAACATTAAAGTCAGAAATTATTTCAATCTTCTCAGGAAAAATTTTAGCAAATGGTTTAGAATTAACAACCTTAAACGCGTCTCTTTTTGAAGTATGAAATTTTCTTACTTTAGTGCCAGGCATAGCATAACAATAATCATCGTTTGAAGACGCGTGTCCGACAAGCATAACCTCTGCAATGTTTGAAATCGCTGCCAGTGTAGAACATTGTAAATTCAAATTAGCGTCGCTACTTGCTCTGTCAATACTCCGCTGGCTGTAAGTCAAAACAACTGGTTTGTTTAAATCTCTCAAAAAAAACGACAATGCCGACGAGGTGTAATGCAAAAAGTCAGTTCCGTGAGTAATTATCAAACCCTGAATATTTTTGTCGTTTAAAAGTTTCTCAGCAGTCCTTGCAATTTTTTGCCAGTCCTTAAAATCCATGTCTTCTGAGGCCTTCATAAACGGGATTTCAAGTTTAACAACATTAACTTTTTCAAAAATTCCTGGATAAAATTTGAACAAACTCTCTGGTGTATCCAGCCAGTCAACTCCACCTTTTTTAGAATTCAGCCGTGCAGCAATTGTCCCACCAGTAATAATCATTGCAATATTCGGTTTTGCCTGGTCTTTTTTTAATTCAAATTTTTCTTCTTTTAAAATTTCTTTTTTTATTAATTTAATTTCTACAATATCTTTTTTATTAAACCCAATATTATAACCAGAATCCAGTTTAAGCAAAACAATTCCCGCCTCAGAACTTTCCAAAAGAACGCCTTCATAAATCTGCTTCATCAAATGAATCTCGACATAGTCCCCCGGCTTTATATTTGTCATAAAAAAAATAGGGAATAGATGTATAAAAATCCTTCCATTAAATTAATAAATCCCCTGTTGTTTTAAATAGCATGACAAAAATAGGCTTGGAAATTCACGGTTACATTTCAACTAAAGAAAAACTTTTTTGCAAATGCAAAGCAGAACATGATTTAAAATATTCAAAACCAAACACAAACATTTGCCCAGTTTGCACTGCACAGCCAGGAGCCAAACCACTTCTTCCAAATAAAAAAGCGATAAATAAAGTTATCCAGGTCTCTTTAGTTTTGGGATGCAAAATAAATCCTCAATTAATTTTTGGAAGAAAACATTATGACTGGCCGGATTTACCCAAGGGCTATCAAAATACAATTTCAGGACCCCACGCAACCCCTGTAGGAGAGAAGGGAAAATTTTTAGGGATTAGAATTACAGAAGCACATCTTGAAGAAGACCCTGCGGCATGGAACCCACAAACAGGGGAAATAAATTACAATCGCTCTGGAAGCCCGTTGATAGAAATCGTTACAGAACCCGACTTCAAAAATTCTGAGAAGGTTATTTCATGGCTAAAACAATTAATCACAACCTTGAGTTACATAAAAGCGATTGACAAAAATTCTGGAAT
>DAOWFF010000065.1 GCA_030638105.1 archaeon
TAAACCACATCAGACAATACAAATCAATGGGCAGGAATATGATTCATGGGAAGTATATCAAAAAGAATTTCCAAATCATTTAGGAAGTGTTGGTGTAGGAAAAAATTTAGATACAGCAGAATTTCTAACAAAGCGAGATTCCAGAAAAGTTGTTGAAGCAGTAGATGAAAAATATGGAAGCACAGCTTATGAAGAAGGGCTTTACAGAGCTAAGCATTGCTCAATTTTTGTTAAAACATCTGAAATAAATTCATTTCAAATAAGAACTAGGGACAATGATAATTTGAGGGCAACAATAAAATGACAGAAGCATTAGAAAATGTAATAAGGTATGAAAGAGGGGAATTAGCTAGGCGTTTGATTGGTTCTGAAGATGGACAAAAACATCTTGGTTCTACATTAGAACAATTAGCTTATGATCTGGGAATGACTGGTGATCCAAAAGGATTTGTTGAAGGAGTTATGGCTTCTAAACAAGGAATAGAAACAACAGTTGGGAATTATGTTGGAAAACGCCAAGACGCAATGAGTTCAGTAACTGTTCAGGAATTATCTGGGTATTATGGAGAAACTTTAGATTCTTATTTAGATGGAACAGAAGCTGGAAAAATAAAAGCAGAGTTGGGTAAATTTTCAGATGAAACTTTCGGGGATATTACTAAGAAATTAAAAAAAGCCAAATATGACCTTGATGGTGAAGAACACGGGGAATTATCTGATGAAAAAAAGAATTCTGCTGAAGCTGTTCTTAAGAAATATGAAAATGTAATGCTTATCTTACAAACGTTAGAAAATGATAAAATGGAAAAATTAAGACCAAGTGTTGTTGAAAAAAGTCATAAAAAAGAACTTAAAGAAATTGCAGGGAAGTTATAAGTTTCTTGATATTTTTTTAATTAATCTCTCTTCAAACATTTCTACAAGGACAATGTTTCATTAAATCCAAATCAACATAAGCTCTTAGGTTTTCATCAGTCCAAAAATAAAAAGTTGTTGCAAGACACGCGCCTTTTTTTCTAGTTATAGGATAATAAGATTTTCCTTTTCCCGCCGAGCATAAAATTATTTCATCCCCACGAAAGTTTCCTTTTCTGGCGTCTTCACAAAGTTTTTCAAGTTCTTTGTTTGAAATTCCCATAATTTTTGATAAATCAGACGCTTTTAAGAATTTATATAATCTAAAATAACTAACCAACAAGTTCATTAACTAACTCAGCCATGACTTTCAGAAATTCCTGAGTTTTTTCCTGCCAGTCGTCTATTTCAACTCCTTTTAAGTCAGCGATTTCTCCATGAGAAATTTTTTTATGGAGCACAAGTAAATCATTATACCAGACAGCGTATTTCATTTTCAGTTTTTTTGCATTAACAAAATTTTCTTTTAAGTCCCCGGGAATATGTTCTGGAGAAGACGGCACAACATTTGCTGCAATCAAGGCAGCGTGAGCAGAATCAACCATCGCCCAGTGCAAACCCTCAATAGCATTTAGTTCTGATTTCTTGCTCCTCGCAAGATGCATCGGCGCACGCTGAAGACAACTATAAATCGCTTCTGGAGTTGATTTTATTTTCCCAGTTATCAGCAAATATTTCAATGGCTCAAAAAACCCCGCAAGGTCAATTATGGCTTCGCCGTATCTCAAAACATTTATCACTGTCGGGTCGCCTTTCATCAAGTCCTGCCACCATGTGCTTAATTTTATTGTGTTGATGTGAAGATTTTTCTGGTAACGGTTCCGCCTCAAAATTTTGTCAAGCTCTGTCCGATACCACGCAATTAATTCCTGTTCCCATTTTATCGCCACATCGTCAATGATAATTATAATATCAATATCAGAACCAGCGACCGCAGTTTGTTTTGTTGTGGAACCAAAAAGCACGATTGACTTAACAATTTTATTAAACCGCTTGTAGACCTTTGTCGCAAAATCCATAGCAATTTCTGATTCAGTTCTCAACTTCAGTGTCGGAACATTTTTAGAATTACTTTTAGATTTTTTTCTGGAAACTTTTGCCCCGCTTTTTTTAGAAATTTTTCGCTTTACCATTTCATCCTCTTACTTAATCTAAGATTATTTAGTTTAAAAAGTTTCTGTCAGAAGAAGAATGAAAATTATTCAGTTGTTTCCCCATAGAATTCTTTTGTTGCTTCATAAAGATTTTTCGCTTCTTTAACAGTAATATTACTGTCTTCATCTGTATCTGCAGATTCAATTGCAGTGGCAAAACATTTTTGTGCTGAGCGATTTTGAATTGGAAAATATAAATTAATTCCATCTTCTGTTAATCTCATCACAGGGAAACCCTTGCAATACATTCGTGAAATAGCGTCCAAATAATGCACTGCCCCAAATTTAGTTGAATAACCATTTGGAAGATTAACTTTTCTGGTTCCTGCACATCCAGACAAAACTGCCAAACTTACTCCAACAAATAATAAATTTTTTCCTATCTTTTTTATTAAACTCATTTTGTATCTGAAAATTATTCCATTCCTCTATTACTCATCCGACTTCCTTCTGCTCCGTGTCTTTGTCCGCCGAGTTCTGCAGGTAATTGAGAAAACCCGGCTCCAAATGTTTCGTAGTTGGTTTGCGGGAGCATTTGCCCATAACCAGAAAAATAACCCTGATGCATTCCGTATGCTTGATTCCAGTAAGGAGTCATTTTCATTGAATAAATCGGAGAGCCAAATGCCTCAAGCGTTTCCTGAACAGGAGGCGACTTAAAATGTTGCCACCAGTTTCCTGCCTCAATAATTTTCTTTGCTTCAAAGCCCTTTTTCCCAAGCTTCTCCATGATTTCTTTAATAGGAACATTTCCCATTCCCATTGGAAGTTCAGTATGCTCAAACCCAAAATTATCTGATAAATGAACATGTTTAACCAGCGGAGCAACTTCTCCTGTCTCTTTGACAATGTCTTTATCCTCGTAGCCGTGTTTCCTAAGCATATTAATATGCCCAACATCCCATGTAACCCCGAGCAATTTTTCTGCCTGCAACTTTGCATCTGATTCTGAAATCCCTTCTTTCACTGCTCTTTCAACAAATTTTTTTCTTGATTCCTCAACAATTTTTTTAAGTTCACCACCTCTGCTAAATGCCTGTCCAACTGGCGGGTTCTCAATACTAATAATCGGGGCCTTGTCCCCAAATTTTTTGTAGGAATTAAAAGCCACATTTCCAAATGTCTCTATTGTTTTTTCTTTTGTGAATTTATCCAAAGATTCATAAATTTGAGGAGGAATTGGAATTTTGTGAGTCATTGTGTCCAGACCATCTTTAATAACTTCCTGCATTAAAATTATTTTTTTCCCATTGTCAGGTATATTATTTATTTCATCAACCTTGCTACTTATTCTGCTATTCAAATTCTGCAAAGCAATCTTGTCTTTGTCTGTTCCATAATTATTCACGGTTTCATAAAGTTCCTTTAATTTCCTATAAGAGTCCTTTAAATAATTCTCCCCAATATCATACATCTGCGACGCTCTTTCTTCTTCAGGAGACAATTCTTTTTTATCCCTTTTCTCAGCGTCGGCTCCGTGTTTCAAATAATTTGAATCCTGAATAAAAGAATTCGCCCTTTCTGTTGCATAGCCCAAATTTGTAATCTGATTATTCCAGCCGTCTTCATTTATTTTTTCCAATTCTTTTTCAACATTCATGTCTCCTTCTCCATGAAAAGACCTTTTTTTTAACGGGATTTTATTAATTTGACCACTCTCAGGATTGATGATATAAGTTTCAGCAACTTCTTCATCTTCTTTTTGTTTTATCATTCCCGGCAAAATTGCTGACGAATGAAATGTAACAGGTATGTTGCCGTCGGGATTTATCTCATGGCTTCTTTCAACCGCAGAGTTCATTTGCCTTTCTGCTGCAATCCGACCTGATTCTGTAAAGCCCTCTTTTGTCATCCCTGACGCTTCTATAATTGGACCATGAACAGAAATATCCACGCCAGTTAATTTACTTAATCTGTTAATTTCTTTTAAGTCCCTGTTTGGAATTGACTCAAAAATATCTGGAGAAATCGCAGAGACCTCTATTTGTTTTACACCTGTTGAAAGTTTTGACGAGACCTCCTGAAGAACATTTGCATTTCTCGGGTCTGTTGTTAACCCGAAACTTCCAGCCGACATTCTGTATCTTGTGGGCGTATCTTCCACCGACGGTTCTAAAGAAGAATATCCCCCCTGATAAATATCTTTAATACTATAATCATCACTCATTTTATATGTTCAAGTTTGGCCTCTTTATATTTTTTACTATCATTTTCAAATGGAAGTTTTTGCTCTCTTTCAACAAATCCAGCGTGAATTGGTTCTGGTCTTACACTTGCTTGCGGGCGAAAATCAATTTCCTTCGGTGTGTGCAAAAATTCCTGCCTCAATGAACTATCTCTAACAGAAGAACTTAACACTGGAGGTTCTACACTCTTCTGATATTTTATTGCGTTCTCTTCAATGTAATTTGATTCCTGAGAATATTTTACAGAGTCCTTTTCCTCGCTGTCTGTTTGGATAGGGGCAGAACCAACATTTTGTTCAAGTGATTCCTGCTCAAATGTCTCAACTTTTTCCAAGACAGGAGAAACTGATTCAGTTGATGGCTGGATAAATTCGTGAAACTGGTCGTCAACAAAAGTTTCTTCTTCTTGTTCAACTTTTTCTTCAAGTTCAGATTCTTCTTCCTGCGACTCAGAAACTTTCTCTTTTTCATCAACCTCTTGAGTTTGTTTTTTATTTTCAGACATTTTAAAATAAAGTCATTCAAGTATAACTTGGCATGGCGTGGGCTTTTTTATAAATATCAAATAAATCAAAAGTTGTATCTTTCACATTTTCTACTGCCAATGTTCTTAAATGTTCTGCCTCAATAAAATTATCTGGTTTAACCTGAATTTCCTGTTTTAAAGACGCTGTTTTTTCTTTTGGTTTCCCGTCTTTTTCATAATGTCCAATCAAAGCCAAAAACGGATTTGAAGTATCCTTTGTTTTTTCTTTTTGTTCTCCTGTTTTTTCTTCCAAAAAGAAATTAATTTCATCCTGCAATTGTGCCAAGCTCGTCGTCGTGGCACCCTCAATTAAACCCAAAACATCTTCCATATCTGACTTCCCAAGTTCCTGATTTATTTTCTCAAGCTCGTCGTCGTTCAGTGCATAAGCCCTAAAAGTTATTTCTGTTCTCCCCCCAAAAACATAATTCGGTTGTTGGGTTATTCTTTGAGGAATTCCTCTAAAATTAAAATCAACCAAAACACAGCTGTGATAATTTCGTTTTAATGTTTTCAAAAAACCTTCTTTGGTAAAATCCGACGGCAGTTTTCCTGCAAGTGCTTCGTTTTTCACATTGATTTTTGATTTTCCCAGCAAAGTTAATTCAAGAAGAATTGTATTAAATGTTTTCACAAGATTAGCGTTCCGTCCCTGCTCTTTCATTTCAAGTTGTTGAGATGCCACAAGATATGGTTTCGCCCATCTTGAATAAAGTTTTAAACTATTCACCTGACTTTGCAAATATGTTTTTTCAAGTTGATATCTTTTTTCAAGTTCTTTTCCAGATTGCGCAAGCCAGATATTAAATTCACTAATTCTCGGAAGAATAATTCTTTTTATTCTGTTGTTCAAATCCAAATCATTAACTGCTTTCTCGTCGCTGGCAGATAAAAATGCATCAAGCAATGTCTGAAATCCCGCCTGTCCAAGAGCCATTGCCTTCACACTTGAATTTCCTTTTTGTATGTCCACTTTGTCCAGCCAAATTTGTTTCAAAGACAACAACGCAGATTCTTTTTTTTCTTTTGATTCTAAATCGCTATAACTCTGCAACCTCATTCTAAATTCTTTCAGGTCGTAAATAATATTCAGAACGCTCCTTAAAACCGTATTTATGTCGCCCAAAATTTTTGAACCCTGTTGTTGCATTATCGTCGCTCTTTGTCCAAGTTCTGAAAAATGTCCTGAGCCAGGAGCCGAAGAAAAATTATCAATAAGTTTTTCAGGAGCAAGACCAAAATCATTCATTAAATCAAGTATAAAAAAATAAACTGGCTCAAGCGTCTCCGACGACGAATCGTAAAATAGTGTATGCTCTGCTTCTGGAACAGAATTTATAATTCCTGCTTTTTTCAGCCCCGCCCTTTTTTTATAATGTGGACTTGACTCTTCAATAATCTCATGAATTGTAGCAACCATGGTAAAACAAAAGATTTAGTGTTAAAAAATGTTTCTAATCAGCACAATTAATTTTAAAAACATCTTGTTCTTTTATTTTGGATGGGATTATTTGGATTTAAGAAAAAACCTGAGATTCTTGATTTAACTGAGAGGTATAAAAAGCAACAGGAAAGAATCGCCGAAATAAAACAGGATGCTCAGGAGGACTCACAATCGCCCTCGCAGAATGCATTTAGTTTTTTAGGAAACATTGCTTCGGCAAAATCAAGTTCAGAATCGTCTTCAGATTATGTTGATGTTTCAGGTGCAGGTGAAAAGAGAAGAAAAATCGCAAAA
>DAOWFF010000030.1 GCA_030638105.1 archaeon
ATTTTATCTTGCCCATTCAAAACAACCTAAGCGGTTTTTTTGGATTTTCCCTTCCTTTGTGGTTAAGCGATTTTTTATTGCAATCCTTCTAAAATCGCACACAACCAACAATGTTTTTTTGGAATTATCCGGTAAGCGACTTTTTATATAATTTTGTGAAGTCGCGTATAAACCATGTTTAATTGTAAAAAGAAAGATAAAGTTAGTTTTTAAAGATTTTTATTCTAATTTTTCTATGGCTGACAAATTTTTCACGGCTTTAATAAGACCAGTTAATTTTTTTAAGGGTTCCCCTAAACTCAGAATAATGTAAGCAAGACCTAACTCTGATGATCTTTTGTGGGCTTTGATTATGTCGGCTTCGGTGATTCTTTTTTTATTGTAAGCAACAAGAATTTTTTCTTTTTCATTATCTTTAATTTTCAAGACCAAATCGTTTTTGTTGAATGATTCAATGTCAATTATTTCAATTGATTTTTCTAAAAGAAATTCTTTTACTTTATTGAAGAATCTTTCGTTTTTCCTCGTAGAAGTTTTCTTTTTAATTTGTTTCTTTTTTTCAATTGGTTTGGAAATGCTTGTTTTTTGTTTCTTTGTTTCATCAAAAATATTCAACTCTTGAGGTTCTTGATTAATTGGTTTTTCTTTTATCTTTTGAATGATTGGCTTTTTTATTTCCAATTCATTTTCTCTAATTGTAAAATATCTCCAATAAACTTCCTGATTTTTTTCAAAACCTATTGCGAAATCCTTGATTTTTCTTAAAGCAACTTTAATTGCTGGTTCTTGTAATTTGTCCTCGAGAAATTTTTTCTCTTTTAAAAGTGCGAAAGCATCATGTTCTTTGCTTTTGAGATATTGTGAAAATTTCTCAAGCATTTGTTCTTGTCCTTGAATAAAATAAATCGGCGAACTTCCAACTCTCATATTGCTTATTTTTATTTTTTTTTCAGAGACCAATTCTGAAAGAAAAGCCGACGCAAATAAAATATTCAGTTCGGTTTCCCGTGCAACATGAACCGGCAAACTCGGACCCCTTTGTTTTATTACAAAAAGTATTTTCTCTTTTATTTTTGAAGTATCTTGAACCATTGAACAGATAAACAGAAAGAGATTATAAATATTGTTATGGAAAAATAAATATCAAGGTTTCAACCATCTGACTTCATAGTAACTAATGTCTCCTTCCTCGTCGACAATTGCTAAAAGTAAATTTTTTTTGGTTGAATGTGCGACTCTGTTTTTTGCAGAAAATTCATGCCAGGTTAATTTTTTGGATTCATAATCCGTAAATACAACCCATTTCGCGTGTTTTTCCCCGGGTCTTGCACCTTTGTCGTAAACCCTGAATTCTGCCCCGAATTTCAAGGCGGTTTTCACCACATAGCCCTTTTCTCTTAAGTCCTTAAATACCGGATACTTAATTTGGATTTTTTTGTCAATTTTTCTGAATTTTTTTAAGAGTTCTTTTTCTGGAATTTTTTTATTTCCTGAATACAATTCCATTTTCTTTTTTTCAATAAGAAACAAAACTTCTGAAAGAGAATACTGAATTTTTTCTCCGACCAGTTCTCCAAACGAATTTTTTTTGTAAAGTGCGTGGGATTCAGAGGTGTTACTGAAAATAATCTCTCCCAAAATATGTGCTTTAATTTTTTCCATACGTAAACAAATAATTTACAATATTTAAAAATATGCTTTTGTAATCTCAGAATATTTATGTTCCAATAATTTTATAAGCATCATTCTGTTAAATTAAATAAGAGGTAGAAATGAAAAAAGAAATTTTATTTTTGTTGGTGGCAATTTTTTTAGTTTCAAATGTAAGTGCATTGAACGAGGGTTATTGCGTTACAGCAGAAGTTTCAGATATCAGTCCGAGCTCAATCGGGGTTGATGAAGAGTTTACTATTGGGATACAAATTGAAAATTGTGGGGCTAAAATTCCCGAGTATGTTTCTTTTGAATTATTAAATCCTCCGACAGATATTGAAATTAAAGAACCCCTTGTAAGGAATATTTCTAATTTAAATTACGGGAACAGCGAGAGATTTATTACATATCATATGAAGACAACTGACGACGCTCAGCCAGGGACTCACATAATTAAAACAAGATTATCTTATGGGGAAGAAAAATATTCTTTGATAAATGATTATGAGATTTCTTTTAATGTTATCGGAGAAAAAGCAGAATTAAGTATTGCTTCCCTTAAAACCGAGCCAGTTCTTCCAACAGAAGAGGAGACAGTTGAATTAACTTTGAGAATTGAAAATACTGGAGACGGAACTGCGAAGTCAGTCAGCATTTATGCAGACCATTCATTCAAGGGGCTGAAGCAATCTTTTATCGGAGCACTTGATTCAGATGAAGACGGACCAGCGGTTTTAACTTTTATTGTGGATAAAGAAGGAGAATTTGAAATCCCAGTTACTATTTCCTACAAAGATGATTTTGGAGAGAACGAAATTACAACAATTGTGAACATTAGCGTGTTAAAGAAAAAATCAAATCTGGGAGGAATCTTTTTTTCAATTTTAATAATTGCTGTTCTTGGTTGGGGGGTTTATTATTTTATCAAAACAAAAAAATCAAAAGATAAAATTATACATCAACTTTTGAGAGGAGAAACAAAAGAAGAAATTAAAAAAATAAAAGTTCCTGAGATAAAAGAAAATAGAAGAGAAAACAGAAAAGACAAAGAGAAAAAAGAAAGACGAAAAAAAGAATTTTTAAAAAAATATAAAAAATGAGGAAAAATGCTTAATGATATTAAAGTTGGATTACTCGGTGCAAAAAGTTCTATAAAAAGAGGAAATAAAAAGACCCTTACATTTATTGTGTTTGTTTTGGCCCTGATTTTTATAAATCTTGTTTTTCTTCCGTCAATGATTGGAGGGTTTTCAGTGATGTTCACGGGATTTATGCAGTATCCTTATGGGGATATTGTTATTGAACCAAGCATGGATAATTCTTACATAAATAATGCGGATAATGTTTTGCAAAAAGTAAGGGCGGTTCCAGGAGTTACGTTCGTAACGAAACGACTGGATGCAGGAGCATCTATTCAATATAAACAAAAAGTTGTTGGTTCATCAATAATTGGCATGTTGCCTTCTGAGGAATATGGAACTTCAAATTATCCTTATATTATAAGTGATGGGGAATTTTTAGGAGATCTTTCTCGGGATGAAATCATTATCGGAGCAATGCTTGTGGAAGGTTATTTTGGTTCTGAAATTTATGATAATTTAGGAGCAGTAAGAGTTGGGTCTTTTGTTAATGTAACATACAGCAACGGGGTAACGAGAATTTACAAAGTAAAAGGGATAATGGAAGGGACATTTGAACTTGTTGACCTGAACGCCCTGATGCATTATAAAGAAATTGAAGATGTTTTTGATATTGGGGGGAGCAAGGCAACCAGCGTTATTGTCAGGGTAAAAAATACTGATGATGCTGTTAAAATAAAAGAAAAAATAATTTCTGCAGGGGTTAAAGAACAGGTTTTTACAAGAGACGAAAAATCAGATGCTATTTTGAGACAGGCGATGCAAAGTATAGACATGATAAATGTTGTTTCCAAATTTGTGAGTTTGATTGTCGGGGCGGCCTTGATTTTAATTATTATTTATATCAATGTTTTAAACAGGAAAAAAGAAATCGGAATTTTAAAGGCAGTGGGCATATCCCCGCGATCAATTGTTTTTTCTTATGCATTTATCAGTATGTTCTATGTTTCAATGGGAATAATGGCTGGACTAATCTTGTATTTTTTTGTTATGTTTTATTTTACTGTAAATCCTGTAACATTTTATGAGACAATGACAATTATTCCAGAGATTCAGGCGGGGTTGATAATTCAGAGCATTTTTACAATGCTTATCATGTCAGTTATTGCAGGGATTCTTCCGGCGTGGAGGGTTTCAAAAGAGAGCATATTAAAAGCAATTTGGGGAAGATGAAATGAAAGAAAAAATATTAATTAGAATTAAAAATTTAGAAAGGCATTACAAGTCAGGAGAGGGAATTGTTAGGGCGTTAGATAATGTTAGTTTTGAAATAAAGAAGGGAGAATTTGTTGCAGTGATGGGTGCAAGTGGGAGTGGAAAAACAACTATGCTTAGAATTCTTGGGCTAATGGATTTTCCTACAAAAGGAGAATATTCTGTTCAAGGATTAAATGTTGAAGAATTGCCTGAAGAAGAAAGAACATACTATCGGTTGACTCAACTTGGTTATGTATTTCAGGATTATGCTTTAATGAATGAGATGAGTGCTTTGGAAAATGTTTATGTCTTGTCTTTGATGGAGGGGAAATCAAAAAAAGAAGCTATTGCTACAGCAAAAGAGGCATTGAATAAAGTTGGTTTAGGGGATAAAGGAAATAGGATTCCAGACGAGTTGTCGGGCGGGGAAAAGCAGAGGGTTGCTGTTGCAAGGGCTATTGCCAAGAAACCAATGATACTCTTTGCCGACGAGCCGTGTGCAAATTTAGACACTCATACTTCTGAACAGGTATTAGAAGTTTTCAAAATATTAAACGAAAAGTTCGGGCAGACAATTGTGATGGTTACTCACGAGCCGTGGCATACTAAATATGTTTCAAGAATTATAAATCTTAAAGACGGAAAGATTGTTAGTGACAAAAGGAGGAGAAATGGTTTTAATTAATCTCTTAAAATAAATATGAAAACTAAAATGATAATTACTTTTGGACCTGCTTGCGATAATTTGAGAACTTTAAAAAAAATAATTGGTTTTGAAGCACAAGTTATCCGACTAAACACAAAATACATTGCTGTTAAAAATTATGAAAAAATAAGGAAGAAAATTACTTGTGCAGGGAATGTTAAAATAATGATTGATGTTAAAAAAAGAGCAATTCTTAAAAAAATAACAAACAAAAAATTTGATTATTTAGCTATTTCTTTTGCTGAAAACACGAATGAAATTAGAAAAATTAGAAAAATGTTTGCCAAAGGAATTAAAATAATATCTAAGATTGAAACAAAAAAAGGTGTTGAAAATATTGACGAGCTGATTAAAGTAAGTGATGGGATAATGATTGCGAGGGGCGATTTGGGAAAAGACATTCCTATTGAAAAGGTTCCGATGGTTCAAAAAATGATTAATAAAAAATGTAATAAAAAAAAGATTGTTTCAATAACTGCTACAGAAATGATGCCTTCAATGGTAATATATCGTAGACCTTCAAGAGCCGAAGTAACTGATGTGGCAAACGCAATTCTTGAAGGCAGCGAATATTTATTATTGGCTGAAGAAACTGCAATAGGAAAACATCCTGTTCTTTCAGTAAAAATTATGAGAAAAATAATTAGAGAAACAGAAAAGTATAAAAAATTTAGTTAGAAATTTTAATAGTTAGGGGAGGATGGGAATTTTAGATCTTGCATAATATTTAAAAGAAATTAATTCTTGGATTATTTATGATTAAAAAATATTACAAGAACATTTTATTTTTTTTAGTGTTGATTATTTTTCTTGGGGTTTTGTTTAGCGTAGTTAATAGGTTTGGTTCAGATGGACTGATAGAAAAAATTGGAGCAAGAAATTCGTATTTGATAATGTTTGTGGTTGCTTTTTTTGGCGGGTTTTCTGCATGGAGTTCAATTTCATTTTTGGCAACTTTGATTACCTTTTCTATTGGCGGATTAAATCCAATTTACCTGGGGGTTATCGCAGGGGGAGCTTTAGCAATGGGGGATGGGTTAATGTTTTATGTTGGTTCTAAAGGTCGGGAATTGATTGTTGGTAAATGGGGAAAAAAATTAGAAAAATTTTCCTTCTCTGTGGAAAAAAAAATTGGGAAAGCAATGCCATTTATTTCGTATGCTTATATCGGTTTAACCCCTTTTCCAAATGATTTTTTAATAATTTTTTTAGCGATGATAAAATATCCTTCAAAAAAAATGTATGTTCCAATAATTTTTGGGGATTTGACTTTTGCTCTTTTAGTATCCGTTCTTGCATCAAAGGGAATTATGATTTTTACTAGTTTTTTTAGTTTTTAAACCAGACATAAAAGTTTTATTTCTCATCCTTTGGTTTATCCATTTTCAGAATTGAAGAAAAAGGGAAAGAAATAAAAAGTAAAATCTTATAATAAAAGTGGATTTAAATGAAATACAAAGTACATAAATTAAATGTTAAATTAGGTAGAGAATCAGATGTATTGGAAGATTTTCTCAATAATCTAAAAGGAGAAGTGATTGCAATAATCCCTAATGTTACAACTTTGTTCTTGTGTTATGGGGCAAAAGTAAATTCAATTTCTATTGTGGAGAAAATAAAATGAAAAACAGAAACGCATTTTTTATTTTTGGGATTTTGCAGGCAGTTACTTTGGGGTTAATTATCTTTTTTGTTTTGCAAACAACAAATATCGGAAAAGATACGGCTGTTCTTTTGAGTATGCTATTCCCTGTTTTTACATTGGTTATTGAATATATTATTTATTCAAAAAATAGCAAATAAAATTATTCCCAGACAATTCTCGCATCAACAATCTTTGAAATTTTTTCTCCGACAATAAAAGGGTTAATATCAAGTTCTTTTATTTTTGGATATTTTGCAACGAGCCGACACAATTTGATTAAATTCTTTTTTATAATCCTGAAATTTTTTTCATTTAAATTTTTTGAGGCGTTAGTTTCTTTAATCATTTTAATTGCTTCTGTTTCATTAAACGGGCAAATCCTAAAACTCACATCCTTCAATTCTTCTGTGTGAATTCCGCCAGCACCAAAACTAATAGCGTGTTCAAATTCCTGAGTTTTTTTTACTCCCAACAAAAATTCTTTCCCTTGAATTTGTTTTTGAATTATAACGCCTTCAAAATTTTTCATTTTTTTAAATTCTTTAAATGCTTTCAAGGTTTGTTCGAAATTTCTCAGATTTAATTCAACTCCGTTCATCTGATTCTTGTGAATAATTTCCCTTCCCGAAATTTTCATTACAACTGGAAAACAAATTTGTTTAAGATTTAATTTTAATTCTTTTTCGTTTTTAGCAAAAATTCTTCTGACGATTTCAAAACTTTCTTTGTCTAGAAATTCTTCTGCTTCTTTTTCTGTAAAAATATTCATAAAGAATAAACAAAACTTATTTATATATAGTTTTCGGATTAAAGGCATGGAAAAAGAAAGTTCATTGGAAAATTTTTTCAGTCCTGAATCAATTGCTGTGGTCGGTGCGTCAGATAATCCGAAAAAAGTTGGGCATATCTTGATGAAGAAACTTTTAAATTTTAAAGGAAAAGTTATTCCAATAAATCCTCAGCACAGAGAAGTTCTTGGAAAAAAGTCCTATGCATCTTTAACAGAATATTCTGGAGATTTAGATTTAGTAATAATTGCAATTCCTTCACAAAAAGTTGAAAAGATTATTGAAGAGTGCGGGAAAAAGCAGATAAAAAATGTGATTGTGATTTCTGCGGGGTTTTCGGAAATCAAAAATTTTGAACTTGAAGCAAGAATTGTTGAAGTTGCAAAAAGATATAAAATAAATTTGCTCGGACCGAATTGTTTTGGAATCGCAAATCCTTATTTAAATTTAGATACAACTTTTGCTAACACTACGGCGAGGAAAGGAGATATAGCATTCATAAGTCAGAGCGGGGCTTTGTGGAGTTCTATCTCGGATTTATCTGTCGGGAAATTTGGATTTTCCGGATTTGTAAGTTTAGGAAATATGGCGTGTTTGAATTTTTATGATTTCATAAAGCATTTTGATGAAGATAAAAAAACAAAAACAATTGTTCTTTACATTGAAAAATTAAAGCAGGGGAAAAAATTTATAGAAATTTGTAAAAAAAGTAAAAAAGAAATAATTGTAATAAAAGCCGGGAGGACAAAGCAGGGTTCAGAAGCGACTGTGAGCCATACTGGAAGTTTAGCGACGGATTTTGAAATTTACAAGGGAGTTTTCAAACAAGCAAACATTAGACACGCTGATTCTTTGTTTTCTGCGTTTAACTATGCAAGGTTAAAAATCAAGCCAAAGGGAAACAGAATTGTGATACTGACAAATGCTGGCGGAGCCGGGGCTTTGATGGCTGATTATTGTATTGAACAGGAATTAAATTTAGTTAAGGCACCGATTGATTTACTTGGAACAGCGACGGCAAAAGATTATGAAACAGTTTTAAACAAACTGAAAAACCAAAACTTTTATGATTCAGTTATTGTTATTTTAACTCCGCAGAAAATGTCTGAGTCAGAAAAAACAGCGAAAGAAATTGTTGAATTTTCCAAAACCAAATCTGTGATTGCCTGTTTTTTGGGGGGGGATTCTGTAAAAAAAGCAAAAGAACTTTTAGAAAAGAACAATGTTCCTTGTTTTAATAATCTGAAAGACGTGACAGAAGTTTTAGGAGTTGGGCTTTGATTGGAAATAAGTAAACCAAATGTTTTTAAATCAATTTTTTCTTTCCCATTTATGAAAGTAAACCGCGGATTTTTATTCCCTCAAAAAGATACTGGGGGTTGTTTTGAATGAAACGATCGAGCCGTAGATGGAAGAAAAAAAGACAAATGCGTTGGAAATGGCAACGAAAGCGTCTTAGAAAAGAAAAGCACAAGCGTAAACTTAGAAGGGCGAGAAGCAAGTAATTCTAAATTCTCGTTTCAAGAACAATAATCTTTATTAACTGAATTTTAATTTATTATTTATGGTAAATGGAACAAGCGAAATTTGGACAGAAAAATATAGGCCCTGTAAATTTTCAGAGGTTGTTGGTCAGGAAGATATTGTAAAAAGAGTTGAGGCACTGACAAATGCTCTTAATATTCCGCATTTGCTGTTTGCAGGACCTGCGGGAATTGGGAAATCAACTTTAGCGTTAATAGTTGTAAAAGAATTATTTAAAGAGAACTGGAAAGAAAATTATCTGGAGTTGAACGCAAGTGATGAACGGGGAATTAATATTGTGCGGGAAAAAGTCAAGAATTTTGCGAGGACAAAGTCCCTGGGAAATGTGAATTTTAAAGTAATTTTTCTTGACGAAGCAGATGCCTTGACTCCTGAAGCACAACAAGCATTAAGAAGAACTATGGAAAATTATTCAGCGACCTGCAGATTTATTTTGTCTTGTAATTATTCAAGCAAAATTATTGATCCAATTCAATCAAGATGTGCAATGTTTAGATTTAAACTTCTGGAAAAAAAAGATATTGAAAAAGTAATTAACAGAATTATTGAAACAGAAAATTTAACAATAAATCCCGAATCCGTAGAACTATTATATGAGGGGAGCGAGGGAGATTGTAGAAGATGCATTAACATTCTTCAGTCAACTGCATCTGTCTCGCCATCAATAACTTCTGAACTTGTTTCAACAATAATTTCCAGTGCAAAACCAAAAGATATTCGGACTGTTCTTGATTATGCATTGTCTGGCGACTTTCAAAAAGCAAGAGAAAAACTTCTTGATGTCATGCTCAAGCAAAGTATTTCTGGGCAGGATTTGATAAAAGCAATTCAAAAAGAAATCTGGAATCTTCCTGTTGAGCCAGAAATAAAAGTCAAGCTAACTGAAAAAACTGGTGAGATTGAATTTAGAATCACAGAGGGTTCTGATCCATTTGTTCAGCTTCAATCACTTGTAGCGAGTTTCGTGTTAGCTGGTTTGGGGAAGGAGTGAAGATGAGAATAGGAATAATTGGAAGCATGCAATTAACAGAAAAAATGTATGAAGTTTGTGATGAATTAAAAAAACTTGGTCATGATTCATATTTAACTGATTTGGCAAAACCATTTATTGGAAAAACAGATAAAGAAAAAGAAAGAATTAAAATTTACCAAAAAAATGAATTAGATGCTATTAGAAAATTCTGGAATTCTATGCAAGATGGAGATGCAGTTTTGGTTGTGAATCTAACTAGGAAAGGAATTGAAAATTATATTGGAGGAAATACTTTTTTAGAAATGGGTTTTGCTTATGTATTAAATCAGAAAATATTTCTTTATAATCCAATTCCTGAAATTG
>DAOWFF010000031.1 GCA_030638105.1 archaeon
GAGAAACTACGAAAGTGCAGCTAAATATTGGCTTTCTGCAAAAGAGTATGAAAAAGCTGAAGAGGATTTTATGAAAGCTTCTAAGTATTGGAAAGAAAAATCAAATCAGCAAGATGTTGTAAGTAAAAAGTTTAAAGGAGTAAGCATGGGCTACTCAAATAAATGTCTAAAAAATGCTCGAAGACTAAAAAAAGTTGCTAGAGGGGAGTGGCATGGATTGGAAGGAAAAATTACCTTGGCTGTTTCCTTTGGGGGGATAATTGCAGGATTATATTTATTATCTCCCAATATAACTGGAAATGCAGTTGGAATTAAAGAAACATCTAATTGCATGGGGGCAGTTCTTTTAATTGTCGGGTTGGTTATGGGTTGCTTTTGGTTAAAAAGTAAGTGCAAGTAAAAAATTTCTCGTTTATTACTTGTTTATGGATTTTTCTCTTTGTTTTTTATCCATTTATCATAAATTTCCATTAGTAACATCCCCTCAACAAAACCCTAGATAATATGAAAAAATAATTATTATAAAATTTTATGTATCTATAGAAAAAATAAATAATTAAAGTAATCCAAATTAAATAACAAAAAACAAGAATAAATAAAAACCCTTAATTCTTTAATGTTTTATGAAAAAAGAAAATTTCAGACAATTGAAAACAAGTTCTGGAACAATTGTGTTGTTGGGAAAAAATGCAAAAAACAACGAGCAACTTATTAAGCAGGTTGAACCAGATGAATTTGTTTTTCACACAGCCAAGCCAGGAAGCCCGTTTGCAAATATTAAAGGTAGTGTAACTAAAGAGGATATAAAAGAGTCAGCCCTTTTTTGTGCAAAATTCAGTCAGGACTGGCGAGACAATAAAAAAAATGTTGAAATTCATGCGTTCAAGGGAAAAGATATTTACAAAACAAAAGACATGAAGTTAGGATGTTTTGGCGTTAAGAAATTTAAATTAATTAAAATTAAAAAGCAAGACATAGAAAAACTTGAAGAAAATGAAAAAAAGAGTAAATAACATTCAACTCGGGAAACAGGGAATCACAGAAAATTTTATCTCTTCTTTGAAAAACCATTTTAAAAATTCTGAAATTATTCGGATTTCGGTTTTAAAATCCGCACGAAAAGATAAATTGCAAGTGAAAGCATTTTCCGAAGAAATTCTGGAAAAATTAGGGAAAAATTACACTGCAAAAATTATCGGGTTCGTGATTGTGCTGAAAAAGTGGCGAAAGGCGAGAGCGTGAAATATATTTTAGAACAAAAAACTTACAATGCTTATTAAGAATTTATACAATACAATAATGCTTATATAGTTTTATTGAGAATAATGTTTATGGAAAAAAGAGAAATAAAAAATCTTGAAGAAGAATTAACAGAAGATGAAATATTTAGAATGGGTGAACAGATATTGAAGAAATTTGCTAATGGAAAAGTTCATAGACATGTGGGGCATGGATTTGCAGAATACAATGCAGAATGGTGTTATCATTGGGGGCTTGGCAAAATCGGTTTAAGAGGCGGAACAGAATACAAAAGTTTGTCTATGGGAGAAAAAATAAACTACAAAAGTTCTGTAAGAACAAATATACCTCTAAATTTCATACAAATATATGATGCTACACTGACATGGCAGGAAGCATTGAAAAGGCGTGTAAATCAAACAGTATTTTTAAAATTTAAATCTAATCCAAGAGCAGAGGAGGTTTATAAGAAAGGAGAATGGATAGAGAGTTTGAAAAAATTATATCAAATTGTTTAATAAAACCAAATGCCCTAAAATTCTTAATAAAACTTTTTATAAATCAATATCAAACATTTTATAAACCCTTTTTTCTCAATAATTTTAAGTAAATAACTTCGGTTATTCTAATGCTGTAAAGCGTGCTACAATGAATCAAGTATATGAACTAAACTCGCAGGAATATAATTTAAAATTAGCCGAAGCCCTGAAAAAAATTCCTGAATTTGAAAAGCCAGAATGGGTTGAGTTTGTTAAATCCAGCCCATCAAAAGAAAGACCAATTGACGACCCTGATTTCTGGCACAAAAGAGCAGCAAGCATTTTGAGGCAAATTTACAAAAAGAAAATTGTTGGAGTTAATCGGCTCAGGACAAAATACGGGAGCAAAAAAAACAGGGGCTTTAAACCAGAAGCTTTTAAAAAAGCCGGCGGAAAAATAATCCGAACAATTCTTCAGCAGTCAGACAAAGCAGGATTTACAGAAATCGCAAAAGCAGTTAAGGGTGTGCGAGGAAGAAAGCCAGGAAGACAATTAACTCAAAAAGGAAAGGAATTTTTGGAGGAAATAAAATAAAATGAAAGGATCTTTATTTCGTTGTGATAATTCCGAACTTTTTAGGGATAGGCTGATCTTACTTTATTCTCAAACAACAGAACATCCTGTGAAAGGAAAATTTACTCAGACAAAAAGCTTTAATCATTATGACTTCGAAGATTCAGAAGTAATTTTAGATAATA
>DAOWFF010000066.1 GCA_030638105.1 archaeon
AATAATTCCTTCTTTTTCTAATTCTGCTTTATGAATGTTTTCTGTATTTTTGTCAAGTGCAACTAAGATATTTATTTTTTTATCGTTGCTGTAAACTGGTTTGTCTGAAAAAGTTAGAACATTAAAATTATGCCCCCCTCTGATTAACGATTGATAATCCCGCGAGTAAAAAACAAAATATCCCTGCTTTACCAACGCCTCTCTTAGGATGTGTGTAAGAATATTCGGACCTGTTCCAGCCGCACCTCCAAAAAGAATATTATATCTCATTACAAAAAAAGACAAATTAAGTTTTTAATCTTTTGTGTTCACACTTTAATTTCACTACAACTATTTTTAAATACTTCAATAAAAATTATTCTTTATGAAAAAATCAGAAAAGATAAATAATTTAGAAGAGAGAAGAAAATGAAGTTCGCCCACATTGCTGATGTGCATCTTGGGGGCTGGAAGCAGGAACCACTGCAGGATTTGAATTTCCAGTCATTTAAAAAATTAGTTGAGACCTGCATTAATTCAAAACTTGATTTTCTGCTTTTCGCAGGCGATTTATTTGATTCACCTTACCCGAGAATTGAAATTTTGAAAGAGACATTTGCTGAATTTAAAAAATTAAAAGATGCAAAAATCCCGTGCTTTATTATCGCTGGCTCGCACGATTATTCTGTTTCAGGAAAGACATTTTTAGATGTTTTAGAAAAAGCTGGCTTCTGTAAAAATGTTGCAAACTTTGAAGAAAAAGAAGAAGCAATAATTTTAAACCCGACAATTTACCAGAATGTTGCTATCTATGGTTATCCAGGGAAAAAATCAGGTCTGGAAATTCCGGACTTGAGAAAAATAAAATTAAACGACGCTCCGGGAATGTTCAAAATTTTCATGTTGCATACGACGATTGACAAAGCAAAGGGAACTCTCCCAATAGACGCAATAGAAACCGACTTATTACCCTCGGCTGATTATTATGCCTTGGGACATCTACACATTGATTTTCAATACAAGAATTTTGTTTATCCTGGTCCTGTATTTCCAAATAATTTTAAAGAGCTTGAAGATTTAACACACGGAAGTTTTTACATTGTTGATACAGAAATGAATAATTCTTTGCAAAAAATAAAATTAAAAATTAAAGAAGTTGAATCGTTTGACATTGAAATAAAAAACGCAGTTACAGCAACAGAGCAAATAATTTCCTGTCTTGACAAAAAAAATATAGAGGATAAAATAGTTCTTTTAAGAATCCACGGCGAATTAGAAAACGGGAAAAACTCAGACATAAAATTTTCGCAGATAGAAGAATTCGCAAAACAAAAAAATGCCTATTTTCTTTTAAGAAATACTCACGATTTAAAAACCAAGGAACTTGAATTAGAAATTGAAATTAAAGACGCTGAAAATATTGAAGACGAAACAATCAAGATTTATTCAGAAAAAAATCCTTCGGATTTTAATGATTTAATACCAGAACTAATTAACACGCTTTCAATTGAAAAACAAGAAGGCGAAAAAACAGCGGTTTTTGAAAACAGGATTTTGGAAAATGCGAAGAAAATTTTGGGGTTTTAACATGATTTTAAAAAAAATAAAACTTAACAACATAAGAAGTTACGAAAATCAGGAAATAGAATTTCTAGAAGGTTCTACTTTGCTGTCTGGAGATATTGGTTCTGGAAAGACCTCAATTCTTTTGGGAATAGAATTTGCCTTGTTTGGACTTCAGCCAGGGCAAAGGGGCTCGGCTTTGTTAAGAAACGGAACAGAAAAAGGCGGAGTTGTGATTGAATTTGAAATTGACGAAAAAGAAATAATTGTAGAAAGAACTTTGAAGAAAACAAAAACAATTTCACAGGATTATTGTTCCATCACAATCAACAAAGAAAAAAAAGAAATTTCTGTTACAGAACTAAAAAACAAAATCCTTGAACTTTTAAATTACCCTAAAGAATTCTCAAAAAAACAAAACATCCTCTATAAATTTACTGTCTACACGCCTCAGGAAGAAATGAAACAAATTATTTTACAGGACTCTGAAACAAGAATAAATACTCTGAGGCATGTTTTTGGTCTCGACAAATACAAAAAAATCTTGGAAAATATTTCAATAGTAATTCTGAAAATACGGGAAGAAAAAAGAAAAAACGAAGGGCTCACGATGAATTTTGAGAGAGACAAATCAAATTTAATTTCAAAAGAAAATGAACTTGAACTGAAAAAAAATAATTTGATTTTGTTTGATAAAGAACTTTTTTCAAAAATAGAAAAAAGAAAAAAAGTTCAGGAGGAACAGGAAGAATTTTCTAAAAAAGTTCAGGAAAAAAATAATCTTCAACAGGAAATTGAAAAAACAAAAATAATGATTTCAAATAAAAAAGAAATTATTTTCAGCAACGCCAAATTAAAGAAGCAGTTAGAAGAACAAATAAACGAGTTAAACAAGTTGTCTTTTGAAGAATCAAAAATTCAGGAACTTGAAAATGAAGTTCAGGAAAATAAAAAAGAAAAAGAAAAATTTAACGAACATAAATTAGAAATCAATTCTCAAATTACTTCTATTGATTTAAAAAATCAGGAACATAAAAAATTAGAAGAAAAAATTTCCAGTTTGGAAATCTGCCCGACCTGTCTGCAAAATGTTGATGCGTTTTATCGGACAAATGTTTTGAACAAATTGCATTCTGATGTTGTAGAAAATAATAAAA
>DAOWFF010000053.1 GCA_030638105.1 archaeon
ATATATTTACAAAAGATTTATAAATGTAGATATTATTTCTTTTACATGTTTATTCAAAGAGATGTTGTTAAAAAAATAGAAAACGCTTCAAAAAGAAAAGAAATTATCGCAATAGTTGGTGCAAGACAGATTGGAAAAACAACAATTATGAATTATTTCTATGAAAAAATTAAATCAGAGAAATCCAATTTTCTTACATTTGATGATTTGGATGTTTTGAATTTGTTTGATAAAAACATAGACATTTTTATTGAGAAATATGTTCTGGGTAAGGACTTCCTTTTTATTGACGAAATTCAGTATTCAAAAAATAGCGGGAAATATCTCAAGATAATTTATGATAAATACAAAATTAAAATTTTTATTTCTGGCTCTTCCAAGTCAGAAGTTGCAATACATTCTCTGAAACATCTTGTCGGGCGGGTTTTTATTTTTGAGTGTTATCCTCTTAGTTTTAAGGATTTTATTGGTTTTTCTTCAAAAGAAAATTATTTTTTATTTTCTAAGACGAGAAAATTTGAAGATTTTGAAATTTTAAAAAAACAATTTATGGAATATTTAAAATTTGGAGGATATCCTGAAGTTGTTTTGGAAAATTCCAGAGAGATGAAAAAAGAAATATTGCGAAATATAAAAAATACTTATTTGTTAAAGGAGATTCGCGGGGTTTTGAATTACCGGGAATTAAATGAATTTGAAAATATGTTGAAAAAACTTGCTTTACAGGACGGAAAAATTTTAAATAAAAATTCTATTGCCATGGATTTTGGAATTCATAATAATAAAATTAAGGAGATTATTGATGTTTTGGAAAAGACGACGATTTTGAATATTGTCAGAGCTTATTTGTCCAACAAATCAAAAGAATTAATCAAGTCCCCGAAGTCATATTTGTTTGATTTTGGTTTTAAAAATTCTATTATAAATAATTTTAACAGCTCTGATTTAAGACAGGATAAAGGGGAAATTTACGAGAATTTTATTTTGAATTCTTTTGTTAAGGCAGGTTTAATTGTTAATTTTTGGAATTATAAGAATTTATATGAAATGGATTTTGTTATTGAAAGAGGAAAAGATATTTTTGGTTTTGAGGTAAAATCAAAAGTAAGAGAGCCAAAAATTACCTCTTCTATAAAACGATTTGTTGATTCAAATAAAGCAAAAAGAATTTATGTTTTTTGTGAAAATTTAGACGCAAAGAAAAAATACAAAGGTTGTGAAATAGTTTTTACCCATTACTTGAATGTTTTTTACATAATTGAAAAGGTCTTAAAAATTTGATAATGAATAATCTCTGAATAAATTAGTAGTGTAATTTTATTTTAGTATTCTAAAAGACAATAACCTTTAAATACCGCGTTACACTACTTTTAATAATTGAGGGGATTATGGTTTACAAAAGATATATAAAAAAAGGGGGGAAAGTTTATGGACCGTATAATTATTCCAGCAGAAAAGAAAATGGAAAAGTTGTTTCTGAATATCTTGGAAAAAATTTGAGTAGTGTAAACAAAAAAACCAAAAAGAAAAGTAATGTAAAAAAATACTTTCTCCTCGGGTTTTTGGGTTTTTTGATTATTGCGTCTTTTGGATTTTTGATGGAAAAAAATTTTACTGGTAAGGCCATGCTTTCAATTGAAGATGTTTATTTGCCTGGAGAATTAATTGATGGAAACATGAAACTGGTTTTGAAACAGGGGGAGTTAATTCCAGAGGCGTCAAAAATTGTTGTCTCTTTAGCGGATGTTTCTTATGAATATTTTTTAAGTGAATTAATTTCTCAAAATTTGAGCAGGGGAAATTTTTATGCTGAAGGAAAGTCAATTTCTGGAGAAGGGCAGGGTTATGGTGTTGAAGGGACAAAAATAATTTATCCAAATGTTAGTTTTAGTTTTATTTTGGAGAAAGATGTTTCAGGAACTGGCGGAACAGGAAGTGAAAAAGAAACTGAACAAAAAGAGGAAGAAGTTAAAGAAACTGAAGGATTAGAAAATGAAACAGATGAACAGGAAGAAGTTGTTGAAGAAGTAGAACAAGAAACTGAGGTAGTTGAAGAAACTGAAATTGATGAAACTATTGGGGAAGAGTTTGAAGAACAGGAAGAGGAAATTCAGGAAGAGGAAGCAGAGAAAGAAGCAGAAATTTTAGAGGAAACTTTGGAAGAAGAGGAAGAACAAGAAGTTGAAGAGGAGGAAATAGAAGAAGTTGAAGAAGAGGGAGAGGAAAAAGTAGAAGAGGCACCGCTCGGTGTACCCCAAATTGCGGAGTATCGGGGCAAAAAACCAGAGTCGGGCTCATTAATCACTGGAGAGGTTATTTCTGGCTCGGAAATTTATGGATTTGTTTCTAAAAGCTTTCCGTATGTTTATGAATTGCCAGACGATAAAACCGCAGAGATTGTTTCTTCTTCTGAAGAGGTTGAAATGAAAATCAAGAATGATGTTCTGACAATTACAACTGATTATTTTGAGGAGGAGCAGGGTTTTGGCGAGGAGTTTTTGACAGACAGCGAGGATACCCTAAAGGGCATACCCCAAGAGGGCACGAGAACCTCTGACGAGGCGAGTGAATTGGTTATTGATTTATCTCAATTAGAACTGATTGCCGAGGAGGGCGAGTTAAAAATAAGTTTGGTTTACGACGAGGAGGAAATTGTTTTTGTAAGCGAAAAAATTAGTGTTGAAAAAATTGAGATTGAAGAGAATGAAACAATTGTTATTGAACAAAACCTGACGATTGTTAATCAGACAGATGTTAATGTGAGCATTGAGACAATTCAATATGGGGCTGTTCTTAATAGGGTTGTTAAGTGGAAAAAAAATGTTAAGCTTGATAAGGTTGGAACTATAAAAGTTGAGGTTCCAAAACAGGCCGAGAATATCACTGTTTATAAAATAATTGAAAGAACTGAAGAATTGGACGAGGAAGTTGATGAGGCAGAAAATGGAATAGGGCAAGAACAAATCTTTACTGACGGCAAAACTTCTGAAACAGCACCGCTCGGTGTGCCCCCAATTGCGGAGTATCGGGGCAAAGTTAAGGCACCGAACAAGAAAATTAAAATTACTGGAAAGATTATTTCTGGAGAAGTTAGTGCAGAGCTTGATTTTGGTGGGGAGTCGGGGATTTTGAATTTTTTAAAGAATATATTTAGTTATATAACCGGAAGAGTAGTTGATGTTGAAGA
>DAOWFF010000038.1 GCA_030638105.1 archaeon
AAGAAGAATTAGTTAAAAATTTTAATGATCCTTTGGATCCTGGAGGTTATTTTTTAGTCAAAGGAAATGAAAGAGTTATGGTAATGGCAGAAGACCTTGCAGAAAACCAGCCGTTTATTGAAACCGATAACAAGGGTAATTTAAGATTAAGATTATTTTCATTGAAAGGAACTTATAGAATACCTGTAACTATTCAGGAAAACAAAGAGGGTTTATTTGATGTTTCGTTTAGCAGGTTTAAAGAACTGCCAGCAATTGTTCTGTTGAAAGCAATGGGTTTGACAAAAGAATCAGATATTGCAAAGCATATTGGAAAAGAAACCGACGGTGTTATTGTTAATCTTTATGAGTTTGTGCATCTTGCAACCAAAGAAGATGCGATGATGTATATTGCAGAGCAGACAAATTTGCAGTGGACAAAAAAAGAAATTCTGGACAAGGTTCAGCAGAGAATTGATTCTTATTTGTTTCCTCACATCGGGCAAAAAAAAGAAGATAGGATAAAAAAGGCCGTAACTTTATGCAAGTTGATTAAACAATTTTTAATAGCAAAAGAAAATCCGAATTTAAGGACAGACAAGGACCACTACTCAAATAAAAGAGTTCGTTTGTCTGGGGATTTGTTGGCTACTTTGTTCAGAGTTAATCTTGGAATTTTAATCAGAGATATTCAATACTCGTTACAGAAATCGTCAAAGAGAAGGAAATTTTTTTCTATAAAAATAATTGCAAAGTCAACTTTATTTTCTCACAGAGTTGAGTCGGCAATTGCAACAGGAAGCTGGACAGGAGAAAGAAGCGGGATTACTCAGAACATGGACAAGACGAATTATCTTGCAACGATTTCACAACTGCAAAGGGTTTCAAGTATGTTGGCAAGTGAGCAGGAAAATTTTTTGGCGAGAACATTGCACCCGACACATTACGGAAGATTTTGTCCGATAGAAACACCTGAAGGAACAGAAATTGGTCTGAGAAAAAACCTCGCGATTTTGGCGAAAATATCGACGAGGGTAAATCTTGATGAAGATAAATTTTTAAAGGACTTGGAAGAAGCAGGACTTGACAAAAATGGTGGCGAAGGTAAAACGCATGAGGTTTTTTTCAATGGAAGATTTATTGGCAGCGTGGATGAACCACAGAACTTTGCTAGTCAAATCAGGGAAAGAAGAAGAAACAATGAACTTCCTGGGCAAATGAATATTAGAAATGATGAAAATTTTGGCATAGTTTTAATTTCAACAGAACCAGGAAGGGCATTAAGACCTTTGATAATTGTTGAAGAAGGAATTTCAAAATTAAAAACAGAACACTTGATTCAGTTAGAACAAGACGAAATTAACTGGAATGATTTAGTGAAACAAGGGATAATTGAATATCTTGATGCGTCTGAAGAAGAAAATTCTTTGGTTGCTTTGTATAATTCAGAAATAACTTCAGAACATACTCATCTTGAAATAGACAACATGGATTTGTTGGGGGTTGTAACAAGTTTGGTTCCCTATGGAAATCACGACCAGAGTTCAAGGTTAAACAGAGGGAGCAAGACGCAAAAGCAGTCGCTTGGATTATATGCTGCGAATTATCATTGCCGACTTGATACTGATGTGAGCATTTTGCAGTATCCCCAAAAACCAATTGTGAGAAGTTTTGTTTACAACACCTTGAATACTTATCCTGCCGGGCAAAATTTGGTTGTTGCGATTATGACTCACGAAGGTTATAACATGGAAGATGCTTTGGTTTTTAATCAGGGAAGTTTAGACAGGGGAGTTGGGCGAAGTTTTTATTTTAGACCTTATTCTGCAATTGAAATGAATTACGCAGGAAGTTTAAGAGATGAAATTGCTATTCCTGATAAAGATACTTCTGGTTATAAAATAGAAACAAGTTACAGGTATTTGGAAAAGGATGGGGTTATTTATCCTGAAGCAGAAGTTGTGGGCGGAGATGTTATTATTGGAAAAATGTCGCCTCCAAAATTTTTGTCAGAAGCCAGAGAAATTTCAGTGCGAGCGAAAAAAGAATCAAGTGTCAGTATGAGGCAGGAAGAAAGAGGAATTGTCGACGCTGTTTTTGTTACAGAGGATTGCGAGGGGAATAAAATTGTTCAGGTTAAAACACGAGACCAAAGAATCCCAGAGTTGGGTGATAAATTTGCAACATCTCACGGGCAAAAAGGAGTTATCGGGAGTATAATTCCTGAAGAGGATGTCCCTTTTAGTTCAAACGGAATCAGGGCAGATGTTTTGTTTAACCCTCATGGATTGCCAAGCAGAATGACTGTTGGATATTTGCTGGAATTATTAGCCGGGAAAGTCGGATGTCTGAAAGGAGAGATAGTTGACGGAACTTCTTTTTCAGGGGAAAGCAAAAAAGAATTAGAGAGTCAGTTAAAGGACTTGGGATTTAGATATGATGGGAAAGAAACAATGTTCAATGGAGTTACAGGGAAAAGAATGGATGTAAAAATTTTTGTCGGGAATTTATATTACCTGAAATTAAAATATATGGTGCGTAATAAACTTCATGGAAGGGCATCTGGAAAAATTGCGTTATTGACAAGGCAACCAATTGAAGGTAGGTCAAGGGGCGGGGCTTTGCGACTTGGAGAAATGGAACAGCAAGCACTTGTTGCTCACGGGGCTTCGTTATTATTAAAAGAAAGATATGATTCTGACAAAGTTGTTCTGCCGATTTGTCCGAAGTGCGGAAGCATTGCAATAGATGACAACATTAGAAATAAAATCTCGTGTCCAATCTGCCATACTGAAGATATTGAACCAGTTGAAATTTCTTATGCCTTTAAATTATTGCTGGAAGAATTACAAGGACTGCACATTCATACAAAATTTAAATTAAAAAATAAATACGAATAAAATGGCAAAACCAGTAAGAAAAAAAATAAAAGAAATAAGATTTTCTTTGCTTAATCCTGAGGAAATCAAGAAACTTTCAGTTGCAAAAATTGTTACTCCGGAACTTTATGATATTGACGGGTATCCTGTTGACGGCGGGTTAATGGATTTGCGGTTGGGAGCAATAGACCCTGGTGTGAGATGTCGGACTTGTGGAGGGCGACTTAAAGAATGTCTTGGGCATCCAGGAAGTATTGATCTGTCAAGACCTGTAATGCATGTAAAATATATTCCAATAGTTGAATTAACTTTAAGATGTTTTTGTCAAGAGTGCGGGAAGTTAATGCTTAATGATAAAAGTATTGAAAAATATTCTATGAGTGAGCGGGCAAAAAAAGCAAAGAACGCCAAAAAATGTCCTTGTTGCGGAAATGTTCATGAGAGAATTAAGCTGGACAAACCGACGAGTTTTTATCAAGGAAAGAAAAGATTGTTTCCGATAGAACTTAGGGAAATGCTTGTGAAAATTTCAAACGAGGAACTGGAAAAAATCGGGATTGATGCAAAAACTTACAGGCCTGAATGGGCTATTTTAACGTCGCTGTTAGTTCCGCCTGTGACTGTAAGACCAAGTATTATTCTGGAATCAGGGGAAAGGAGCGAAGATGATTTGACTCATAAACTTTCAGACATTATCAGGGCAAATCAACGGCTTTGGGAAAACCTGAATGCTGGTGCTCCAGAAGTTATTATTGAGGACTTGTGGGATTTACTGCAGTTTCATATTACAACTTTTTTTGATAACACAATTACAAGAATACCCCCTGCAAGACACAGAAGTGGGCAACCTTTGAAAACAATTACAGAAAGAATCAAAGGAAAAGAAGGAAGAATCAGAAAAAATCTTGCTGGAAAAAGAGTGAATTATTCTGGGCGAACTGTGATTTCTCCAGACCCTTCTATTGAGATTAATGAAGTTGGGATTCCTCTTGAAATTGCAAAAGTGGTTACTGTTTCTGAGATAGCTACAGATATGAATCTTGAAAGATTAAAAAAATTAATTGAAAAAGGAGAAGAATATCCTGGAGCAAATTATATTATAAGGCCTGATGGAAAGAGGAAAAAAATTGCACCTGAACTTAAAGAAGAAATTATGAGCGAATTTGAGCAGGGCTATAAAATTGAAAGGCATTTACAAAATGGAGATGTTGTTTTGTTCAACAGACATCCAAGTTTGCACAAGGGAAGTTTAATGGCTCATTTTGTAAAAATTCTTCCAGGAAGAACATTTAGATTGCACCCTGCAGTGGCTGCTCCATATAACGCTGATTTTGACGGGGATGAAATGAATATTCACTCTCCACAAACAGAAGAAGCAAGAGCAGAAGCAAAAATACTTCTTGATGTAAAACAAAATTTAATCTCGCCCAAAAACAGCACTAATCTTATTGGGTGTATTGGCGATGCTATTACTGGAAATTATTTATTTGGTTTAAATGAGTTTACAAAAGATTATGCAAATCAAATTCTTTATCAGTCGGGCGTTGATTATAAAGTTTCAAAAAAAACAATTTCAGGAACAGAATTATTTTCACAGATACTTCCGAAAATTAATTTTTCAAATGATTCTATTACAATTAAAGACGGAAAAATTGTAAAGGGAGTTATAGATAAAACTGGTTTTGGCGACGGAGACGGCGAGTTAATTAAAAAATTAGACGGAACAATCGGGCGACTTGAAACATTTGAAACAATAAAACAAGCATTTAATCTCGGGAAAAATTATCTTACTGACAGGGGAATAACAATTTCTGTTGAGGATTTGGATTTAGATGAAAAAATAACAAAGATTGGAGAAGAAATAATGCAAGATGCCGAGAAAAAAACCAATGAAATAATTGAGTCCTATAATCAGGGAGGTCTTGAAGCTATTCCTGGGAAAACCGAAGAAGAAACAAGAGAAATAAAAATACTTAAGGTCCTGAATGAAGTGAGAACAAAAATTAGTGAAATTGTGAAAAGGGAATTTCCAGAGGATAATCCTGTAACTCACATGATTAAGTCAGGTGGTGGGGGAAATATTTTGAATATTACGCAGATGGCTTGTTGTGTTGGTCAGCAGGATTTAGAAGGAAAGAGAATTGACATTGGATACACTAAAAGAACTTTGTCGTTTTTTAAGAAGGGCGACTTGTCCCCAAAATCAAAAGGATTTATTTCTAATCCGTTTATTAAAGGACTGAGACCAGATGAATTTTTCTTTGGTGCTATAACTGGAAGGTCAACGCTTATGGATACTGCATTAAGAACTCCGAAGTCAGGTTATTTATACAGGCGACTGGCGAGTGCTCTTCAGGATTTGCGAGCTGAATACGACGGAACAATCAGAGACAGCGACAATAATATTATTCAATTTAAATATGGCGACGACGGAATTGATGTTTCAAAAATTCATACTAACGGGAAACTAAATCCTGGAGAAGCAATCGGGATTATTACTGCTCAGTCATTTGGAGAGCCGTCAACTCAGATGGTTTTGAGAACTTTTCATTTTGCTGGTGTTACTGAAATGCAGATTACTCAGGGATTGCCGAGGTTAATTGAAATTTTTGATGCGAGAAAAACGCCTTCATCCCCGAAGATGGAAATTTATTTGAACAAGCAATTTAATAATGAAAAAGATGCGAAAGTTCTTGCTGAAAAAATTAAGGAAGTTACAATAAAAGAAATTTCGTCTGAAATTAATCTGGACTTTAGTAATAAAAAAATTGAAATAAAAATTGACAGAAACGGGCTAAAGCAAACCCACACTTCTGTAAAAAAAGTCGTTGAGAAACTTAATGATTTGAAGTTTAATGTTAAAGAAAAAGAAGGGAATATTATTTTGGATGCGTCGGAATTTGGTTTTAAAGAGATATACAAGTTAAAAGAAAAACTGAAAAGCACAATAATTTCTGGAGTCAAGGGAGTAAAACAAATTTTAATTGTTAAGAGGGGTTCTGATTTTGTGATTATAACTCTTGGAACAAATTTGAAAACGATAATTGAATTAAAAGAAATTAACAAGGACAAATTAATTTCAAATGATTTTTATGAGGTTGCAGATGTTTTGGGAATTGAAACAGCAAGAAAATTAATAATTAAAGAAATTGAAGAGGTTCTTAATGCTCAGGGATTGAATATTGATATAAGGCATCTTAAACTAATTGCCGACGCTATGACTAACACGGGGAAAATTAAAGGAGTTACAAGAATGGGAATTATTGCACAGAAATCATCTATACTTGCGAGGGCGACTTTTGAAACACCAGTGAAACAATTTGTAAATGCGTCAATAAAAGGAAGCAAGGACAAGTTATCAAGTGTTATCGAGAACATCATACTTAATCAACCAGTTCCAATTGGGACAGGACTTCCCGGGCTTCTTGTAAAAGTTATTGGACCTTTGGAGAAAAAAGAAGAAGAGAAAAAAACAGCAAAGAAAAAAGTTGTAGAGAAAACTGGGAAGTAAGTTTAAAATAACAGCTCTATGAAAGATTTTCTAATCAAATCTATTTTATCTTTATTTAACTCATCTATTATAACTCTTAACTTTAGTAAAAAATCTTCTGCTTTTGTAATTATTTCATTGCAAGATTCTTTTGTTGCTTTAATAATTTGTTTTGTTTCTACATAATATTGTTTATCTATTCTTTCCTCTTTTGCCAATAAAACTATTTTTGTTAATTCCTTATTATTAAATAATTTATCAAATAAAATAATTGATGCAGAATGATTTTCAGATTTGATTCCTACTTTGAATAATAAAGCGAGTAAGGAATTATAAATACAATAATATGCTTCTGACGTTGAATTTTCATAAAGTTGGTTCTGGAAAAGTATATTAGAAGATTTGAAACAATTTTCTGCTTTTATCAAATAAGAGGATTTCATTTCTTCAGAAGGTTCAACAATTTCTAATCTACCTGTTCTTTTAAGTTTCCTTAAAAAAATTATTTTTTTCATAATATTCTTCTACTCCTCTTATAATAACATGATTTTTGACAATCTCTTTTATCAAAAGGGAGTTTGTATCAAATTCTCCTATTTTTATGCTTAATTTGGAATTTAATTTTCTTAGTTTATTTTTTATTTTGTTATTTGTTGTTTCAAGAAAAATATCTATATCGCTATGAGGTTTTGAGTTCCCTTTTGCATAACTTCCGAATAATATTATTATTCCTTTTTGAAATCCCTTTTTTATATCTTCAAAAATTATAGACAATTCTGGATGTTTTTTTAATAATTTGTTTAGTTTGTGGATTTCTGATGAATAAACATAATTTTTAGATTTGAGATTATTTTTTATAAAGAAGATTTTATTTTTTCCTTCTTGTTTATAGTCAATTACATTTTCTTTTACAAGTTCATTTATTTTTCTTGAAATAGTTGAATGAGATTCTCCAATAGAACGAGCAATTTCTCTTAGATGAGATTTATTTTTAATTAAGTTTAAAATAATTTCTAATTCTATGTTTTGATTTTGAACCATATGTTTCAGATATGAACCAATGATATTTAAATGTTTCTATTGAAAGAGAGACGAAAAACAGCAAAGAAAAAAGTTGTAGAGAAAACTGGGAAGTAACGAAGAGAAAAGTTATTTAGGGGGAAGTAAAGTTTAAAAAGTATTTTTTCTTTATTGAAATATGGAATTGAAAAATATTTTTAATAAAGGGTTTTGGATTGGTTTGTGTATTGGAGTTATCTCTTTCATTTTTATATTTAATCTCAAGTTTTTTGAAGGAAGGGGCATGTTATCCCTTAATTTGATTCTGCCAATCATAGGAGGGAGTCTTATTATTGGTTTAGTTTTATTTGGAACTGGTTTATTAAATTGGAGTTCATCAGAAGCTTTTTTAACTATGGCAATCATAGGGCTTATTATTCCAATATTTTATGGAATGATAACTAATTTAATTTCTAATAAAATTCAAAGAAATTATTTAAAATGGTCTTTTATTATATTTTCAATAATATTATTTATAATAATAAATTATATTTCTGGAAGTACCTATATTGTACTTTTATCATTAAAATAATTATCAAAAAATTTTATTACATCATCTATTTTATTTTTAATAACTCAACGCAGGACTTTGTTGTTTTATTTTAGGGATTATTATAACTCCTTCAGCATCTTCAGAATCAGTTATTATTTTTATTTTCATAGCAGTCATGTTTCTAAAGTTAGTTATGTCTGCTTTCATTTCCTTGATTTTTGTTAATTCTACAAATTTAGAAAGTAATTTAGACAAAACTTTTGAAGCTTCAAATATTTGTATTGCTACGACATTTTCTTTTTCATCAAAATCAAAAACAAAGTTTCCTATTTCCACAGCTCCTTTTGATTTAGCATTTCCTAAACAAATAAATAAATCATCATTATTTTTATCGTAGCTGAAATTAAAATTTTTCATCTGAATTTTTTGATTGTTTTTTGCCAATCTCTATTTATAATAATTATTGTTACTATAATAATCTTTCTGTTAATAACTAAAATATATTTATGACACAATTTTTCTGAGTAAGAAAAGTAACAAACATACTTTTCTTCATGGGGATTTACAGATTTTTGCCCCTCTGTATAAATTAATCTTTGTGGATTTAATACATTTTGTTTTACTTCACTTAATTCTACATTTCTAACTATTGCCTGCATTTTAGCATGGTCTGTTATGATAATATCTTTTTCGGAATAATTTTTTAATTTTTCTTTTAATTCTTTTAAATCCATTTTATTTTTAAGGATTTTCTGTTTTTAATTTTAGGTAAAGTTTTATAAAACACTTCATCTAAAAATTTAAATGACAAAAGTTATTAATATGCAGGACTTGCGGTATCTGAATTTGTTTGAAAAAATAACAAGGATAAGCACGCGATTTTGTTTTAAGTATAATGAGGCGATAATATTTTGTGTTCCGAAAAGATTGGTTTCAAAAGGAGTTGGGGCTGGTGGCGAGAATATAAAACATCTTAGCAGAATTCTCAGGAGAAAAATAAAAATTATTCCAATCCCGCAGGGGATTCAGCACGCCAAGATTTTTATTTCGGCAATTGTCCGTCCTGTTACTTTTAAGGATTTAGAAATTACTGAAGATACCATAAAGGGCACAAGTGAAATAATTCTTAATGCTGGAAGCCAAAACAAGGCGGCGTTGATTGGACGAAACAAAAGACGGTTTTTAGAAATGCAACAAATTGTCAGGGATTTTTTTGGAAAAGAATTTCGGATTGTTTGAAGGAAATTTTAAATATATGAGATTTATGACAAGTAATTTTTTAAAGGTTTAAGATTTCTTTAGGTTTATGGGAGTTCAAGAAGAAATAGAAAATTTGAGAGAAAGGTACCAAACAAGAATTAAACCTCTTATTGATAATGAAGAATATTTGAGAGCATCTTTTGAGTTAGGTAATTTTGTTATTGTTCTAGGTGAAAAAATAAAAGAAATATATTCTCAAGTTCATATGGGTAAGAGTTTTTTTGCTTCTGCACAAATGTTGGAAGAAGAATTGAGAAAAGGAAATAAAAAAGATATTGAATATTCTGTAAGAAGGTTTGAAGCTTATTCAACTCAAACCACATTACCTCTAAAGCGTCAGTAAATCCTCTTGAACACAACTTTTAAAAACTAATTCTATCAACAATTATAATGGGTTTAAAATCAGCAAAGAAATCAGTGAATAAAAGAAAAAAGTTTAGATGGAAAGACAGGAAATATAAAGTGAAAACTCTGAATCTTTATGCTAAGTCAGACCCGCTTGAGGGGGCGAATCAAGCAAAGGGAATTGTTTTGCAGAAGGTTCAGAAAGAAGCAAAGCAGCCAAATTCTGCAATGAGAAAATGTTGCAAGGTTCAACTTAAAAAAAACGGGAAGCAGGTTACTGCATTTATTCCGGGGAACCTCGCGCAAAAATTTATTGACGAGCACGACGAAATTATGATTGAAAGAATCGGCGGAAAACAGGGAAGAAGTAAAGGCGACATTCCTGGAGTTCGGTTCAAAGTTATCAAAGTAAATGATCAGCCATTACATAGATTGGTGAGTGGCAAGATAGAGAAGGGAAGGAGATAAAATGGATTATCCATTGATGTCTCTTGGGGCAATAGCGGTTGTAGGTGGAGCAATAGATATTTATCTTGGAAGAAGAAATAGAAAAGTAATGCGAGATTTTTATAATAGAACTGGTAGGGATTTAATTTCCAGAACAAAAGAAGTGACTAAAAGATTTGATGAAGAGATTTCAAGAATATTAAGAAACCCAAAATTAAAAAGCAAATTTGAAACAATATTGGGAGAAACAAATTAAAATGACAGAACAAACACAACTTCCGAAATTTAAAATATTTGATTTGTATGATATCAGTGAAATAAAAGTTGAAGACCCTGGCTTGAAGCAAGTTATAAATCTTGAGCCGAAATTAATTTTGAAAACGCACGGAAGAAATGTTCAAAGATTTGGACAGACAAAAGTGAATGTTGTTGAGCGACTGATGAATAAGTTAAGTGTTGCCGGGCACCGAGGGAAAAAGCACAAATTTGAGATAGGGCATACAACTGGAAAATATTCAAAGAATATGAAAATAGTTTTGGATGCTTTTAAGTTAATAGAGCAAAGGACTAAAAAAAATCCAGTTGAGGTTTTTGTTAAGGCGATTGAGAATTCGGCACCTCGGGACGAGATTACTGTTATTGAGTATGGGGGAGCAAGATATCCTCAGGCAGTTGATGTTTCGCCGTTGAGAAGAATTAGTTTGGTTTTAAGATGGATTTGTCATGGAGCGTCAGACAAGGCATTTAATAAAAAGAAAACTATTGTTCAGGGATTAGCAGACGAAATTGTTTTGGCATTTGAAAAAAACGGCGAGAGTTTTGCAATGAGGAAAAAAAACGAGGCAGAAAAACAGGCAGATAGTGCACGATAATTCTGATTTTTATTTAAACCAAAAAGTTTTTCAACTTCTAAACCTTCTTGGATTTACAATGGATAGAAATATAAAATGGAAAAACAATTAAAAGTAGTTTTAGTAAGATCTCCTCAGCCGTATTTGATCACAGAAAAAGGCGAGTTGTTTTCACCAAATCGATTATTAGCCCCAGAACCAACTCTCCCATTACTCCAAGGTATTCTTCAAAATGCAGGTGCAGAAAATGGATTAAAGATAAAAATTACTCAATTGGACTTAAGGGATTCTAAAAATGGGAAGATTGTCCATAATCATTATGGAGATGTGGAAATTCCTTATATAAAAAATAAATTAAAAAAAATTTGTAGCGGTGTTCTTATAGAAGATTGTATGGATTTAATTGAAGAAGCAGATATAATTGGTTTTACTAATAATTTTACTATGAGCAGGAATGTTGTTAGAACAAATATCAAAAAAGTTAGAGATAAATTTCCCGATAAAGAAATTTGGTTGGGTGGGAGAGATGTTTTTCCAGAAAAAATTGCAGAACTTTATGCTGAATCAACTGATAAGAAAAATCTTGTGATTTTTGATGGACATGTATTCAGTTCTTTACCAGAGTACATCAAATATAAAGTAAGTAAATCTGGAGATTTACATGGAATTACAATCTTTGATTCAAATGGAAAGAAAACAAAGTATGATACTATTCCTTTAACTAAACTTATAAGTAAAGAAGGATTATCTGTACCGCTTCCAATATTCCCAGACCCTAATGTGTTGGACAGATTCAATTATTCTGGAGAAGGACCAATAGAAGAAGGTCATGGGAGATTTGCCCACATGACTATTGGAATAGGTTGTCCACATAAATGTGGTTATTGTACAACTGGTTGGAGAGAAAGATATTTAGTAGAGAGAAGTATTGATTCAGTAAAAGACGAATTAGATCTCTATAAATCTTTAGGAGTGAAAACTCTCGCCATAATGGATGATAATTTATTAAGCTTAGGAGCAGACAAAGTAAACGAAATCATGGATTTAATAAATTCGTATGGATTTAATATAGAGTATGGAAATGGACTTGAACTTGGGTTATTGCATAAAAATTGGGAGGAAATACACGAATCTGTTCTGAAAAATTGCACCGTGCTTTATGCACCTCTTGAAGATTTAACTCAAGATGTGTCATATCGTAAATTAGAATCAATAAGTGAGCAACTTAAATTAATGAAATTAATTGTGGACTATTTTGATGGAAAAGCAAAGCACGGAATAAGATATATTACTATGGGGGTCATTCTCGGAGTTCCCGGACACACATACAACGGACTATATGAAAACCTCCCTAAAAATGCTGAAAATTTTTTAGAATTATTTGTCGGGAAAAATATTGGAGTCGCAATCACTGCTTTTAACTATATGCCTTTAGCAGGAACATCATTTGGAGACCAAGCAATAGGAAGTGAAAGAATGGTAACAGATGTTGTTAGAGAACATCCAGAGGTCGTTAATTTTGAACTCACAACATATGCTCCAGAAGGTTTGACTCACAACGAAGTATTTGGTGCTTACAAAAAAGTTATTAATCTTAATCCTGCAGGTAGGGTAAACCCAAAAGGGAAACTTTTAGGTATCAATTATGAAGATTTAAAAAAATTTGGTGAACGAGCATTACCTGAAAATCAAAGAGATAAACTTCCATCTTACTGGAGAGAATTAGGTAAAGAATTTACTGGTGGAAGAGTTGCTGGAGCAGGTTTACATTATAAAGCTCTGATGACTCCAGAAATTGCAGAAGAGAATAGGATAAATCTTTCAAAGAAAAAATGCATAGATAGTGCACGATAAATTTAAATAGATTAAATAATTCTTTTTTATATGGAAACCATAAATGTTAACAAACAAGCAATAGTTGATTTAGTAAGATTAAAAGAAGAGTTCGAATTGATAGTTGAATCATTAGAAATCATGAGTAATCCTGAAGTCATGGAATCTTTAGAAAAATCTGAAGAGCAAATTAAAAATAGAGAATTTGCAAATTTTAATGAATTATAAAATTCTTCCAACAAAAGAGTTTGAAAAAGATTTTAAAAAACTTGATTCTGAATTTCAATCAAGAATAAAAAATAAAATTAAAAAAGTTGCTGAAAATCCAGAAAGATACAAACATCTTCGACTTGATTTAAAGAAATTTTGCAGATTAAGAATAGGTAATTTAAGAATTATTTTTCGTTATGATTCTGAAAAACAAGAACTTTATTTAGAAAAAATTGTTTTTGGGCATAAGTACTAAACTTCTTGAGATAAATTTTTAATTAATTTAACAACTTACTCACTTCAATTCCTCAATCTCTTTTTTGAGTTCTTCTTTCAAATCAGCAAAAGGGTCTGGGTTGTGTTTTAAATAAGTTTTTTTTAGCCAGATGTGAATGTTTCCGAAATGTTCTTTTTGTTCAAGCCAGATTTTTTTCTGGTCTTCTAAACATAACAAAGGCAAGAAAGATGTGGCTTTTTCTTTTTTGTCTTCTTTAAAAAATTCTTCAAAAGAAATTTTCTTTTTTTCTTTGTCTTCTCCAAGATGGCTGAATATTTTTTCATACATTTGTTTTATTTTATCCTTAATGCTGAATTTTTTTTTGGGCATTGAATAGGAAGTTTCTCTTAGGACATTTTTGTGAATGATTTCTTTTTTTATTCGCCTGTTTTCAGTGTTGATTGCTCTGTTAAGGGACTCAATTAATTCTTTTAGCGTAACTTTTTTGAATCTTGGCAACGGGGTTCTTAGAGTTAATTCAGGAACTTCTTCTTCAAGTTCAATTTTTTCTAAAACATATTTTTCTTTTTCTTTTTTTCCGAAAAGAATTTCGTCTATACTTTTAATGTATTTGTTTAGCAAAATTTCTGATTTAATTCTTAAGAGAAGTGAGGCAGCCAAAAGAACTTTGCTTGAGACAAAGAAATCGGTTTCTTCAAGTTCTTTTATTTTTTCAAGATATTTCTCAGTTAAAATAATTACATTAACATCCCAAGGGTCTAATTGTTCAGTATTAATCAGGTCGTAAATAATTTCCTGCCAGCCGATTTCCCGGTTAAACAGCAAGTCATGAATTTGTTCTTGTTTTACCGAGGAGGTTTGCTCAGACGAATTATTGATTTCATAATCTTTTTTTTGTTTTTCACCATCTTCTTTTTTCATAAATTAAATAATCAAAATGGTTTTATAATTCTTTAGAAACAATTTTAATTAAGTAGTGCCTAACTTTCTTGTAAATGTAGTGCCTAAGTTTTTGAGAAATTCTTTCTAATTACTACTATAACCTAATTACCCTCCGTCATTATTTAAGAGTAACATAACCGAAAGGTTTATATATTCCAGTGTGTTCTATTTCTTATCACCTCTTTTACCCAGGAGATGCTTCAGGTCATACTAATTTACGGCTTGGAGAATCTCCGAGGGTTTTTATTATTTGAACAATAAAAATTAAATTTATTCTTTCTTTTCTTCTTTTTTCTTACCCTCAAATTCAGAGTAATGACATTTTCCGCAATAAGCTCTTCCATTAGAAATCATTAAAAATATTCCTGGTCCGCATCTTGGGCAAAATCTTTCTCTTGTAATTTTGTCGCCGTCAATTTTATACTTAGAATATTTTTTGCTCGTCGGTTTATTTTTGTGCGGTTTTTTACCTTTCTTGATTGATTTTTTTCCTTCAGCCATTTATTGCGACTCCTTTTTTACTTCTTGTTTTTTTGAATTTGACGAATTAATCATTTCTATATCTCTGTCTTTTTTTGAGGAATAAATATTAACATTAATTGTAAAATTTTTTGAGCCAAACTTTCCTGAGATTTTTTTTATTTTTATTTTTTCTGGTTCAGTAGAAAATTTTTCGCAAATCAATTTTTCAACATCTTCATGACTTGGCGTGATTTCTGCATCAACACTTATCTGAATTTCTTTTCTTTTGAACAAAGGATTTTCCTGTTCATTTATTATTTTAAAATTTTCAATCATCTTACTTTAACAGCGTAATTCCCTTTGCTGGTTATTTTTAATTTTTTAGCAATCTCGGACTTCTCAGGATCCACCACAAAAATTCTTCCCTTGAAACTGTCTGTTGATTCCTTGGCGTCACATTTAGGACATTTGTCCCCTTCTTCATAAATTTTCTTGCAAATCTTACATGCTTTTGATTTCATTTTAAATTCCTCCCTAAGGAGATAAAATGTTCTTCAACTACCTCTCCGTTTTCTTTATTAAAAATTATGTATTTTTCATTTCCTTTTGAATCTTTTCCTAATAAAAAATGATCTCCATCAAATCCTTTTGTGTGGCATATAACTTCTTCATACCTGTCTAATTCTTCTTTTCGAATTTTCATTTTTTCTTCTTGCCTCCTTTGACTTCTTTTTTTTCTTCTCTTGCTAATTTTTGTGCGACTTTTTGTTTTTTCATTTGGTCTTCTTTAATCCAATCCAATTTTCCCAAACCAGGTTGTCTCATTGTTAGCCCTATTTTTGGTTCGTCTCCTTTATGACTGAGTGCTACAATTCTTGCTAAACATAAGTCCCCTTGTTTAAGATTTCTTTTGCTTGTTTTTCCCTGAAGTGAATTTGCCTTGCTGAAACTTACATAATCGTCCATTGTCTGACTGATGTGAATCATTCCTCTCATAGAGCCCATGTCAATAAACGCACCGAAAGTTGTGATTTCCGAAATTATCCCGAAAGTTAATTCCTGAAGATTTGATTTCCAGACAAGAAGTTTGAATTTTGAATTGTAATAAACTGCTCCGTCTCCTGGAATGATTATTCCTTCGCCGACGCTGAGAATTTCAATAACAGAAATTACTTTTCCTAAGTCTTTATCATAATAATTTTCGTAGGTCTCTCTAAGTTGTTTGTCAACAGCTTCGGAAGTAGGCAAACCAAACAATCTTGGCTCTACTCTTATGTGGTCTTCAACTTCAGTTAGATAAAACATTTTATAAAAATTAGAGTAAGAATTGGTTTAAAAGTTCTTTGGTTACGCGATTTCTAATTTCTTTTTCCCGCGAATTATTAGTTTAGAATTTTTTAATTTCTTTTTAAGTTCTCTGTCAAGAGTCGCCACAATAACGCTTTTGTTTTTTTTCGCAAATTCAACTAATCCATCATCAACATACTCTGATTCAAGTTCAATTTTTTTAAAGTCGCTGGTTTTTAAAATTTCCAAAGCCAATTCCGCTTTTTTTTTAATATGGAATTTCTTTTTTGAATTAGCGACTTTCTCAATTTCATTTATTACCTGCGTCGGAATCAAGACCCGCAAACCAATTAATTTTATTTCTTCAAAAAAATCAATTTTTTGTTTTACGCAACTGATTATAAAACTTGAATCCAAGATTACTTTTTTCATATTTTAACTAAATAAAAAGCGTATAAAAAGTTAACATTTATTAAGTTGGTTTCCCAAGAGGTAACATGAAAGAAATTGAAAATATTTTGGGGATTTTTGAGGCAACAAAACTGGCGATTAAAGACGGCGATTCAATCAAGTTGAAGGAATTGAGCGACAAGACAATTCATGATGCATCTATTTCACAGGATTCAAATAGCGTTGCTGTTGCAGTTGTGATTTATTCTTTGAGTAAAATTGTTGAAAGAAAAAGATATCAAAAATATCCTGGCTGGGAAAAATTTAAAAAAACAATAATTACTGCAATTGATAATTCAATAGTTGCTCTTAAAAAAAATGACGACGAGATGTTTAAGAAAAAACTGGAATTAATCAGAAATTCAATTAGTAAATTGTCTGGTAAATTGAAAAAATATATTCAGGAAGTTTTTAGGAGAGCGAGCATAAACAAAGCATCAAGAATTTATGAGCATGGAATTTCAATGGAAAAGACCGCGAAACTTTTGGGGATTACAATGTGGGAACTTGCAAATTATGCTGGACAAACTGGAATTTCCGATGTGCCGTTAGGAAAAACTTTAGATGTTAAATCAAGAATTAAATTGGCAGAGGAAATTTTTTCATGAAAACTGATAATGAAAACAAAGTAATAATTTTTGACGCAAGCACTTTGATAAGTTTTGCAATGAATGGATTGTTTGAAGAATTTAAAAATTTGAAAAAAATTTTTAAAGGGAAATTTATAATAACAAAAGATGTTAAAAGAGAAATTATTGACAAGCCGATTACTATAAAAAGGTTTAAACTTGAAGCACTTAAACTTAAGCAACTTGTTGACGAAAAAATTCTTGAGATGCCTGATTCTTTGGGGGTAACTGATAAAGAAATTTCAGATAAATGTAATGAAATTTTGAGTATTGCAAACAACACATTTTCTGGAAGAGGAGAGAATATTAAAATAGTGAGTGTCGGAGAAATTTCCTGTTTAGGATTAAGCAAAATTTTAAATGAAAAAGGTGTGAGAAATGTCGTCGCTGTTGATGAAAGAACAACCAGAATGTTAGGAGAAAAGCCAGAAAGTTTGGAAAAATTGCTGAGGAAAAAACTGCACACAAAAATAATTTCTAAAAAAGAAAATTTTAAATTTTTCAGAGGTTTTAATTTTGTCCGTTCATCTGAATTAATTTATATTGCATATAAGAAAAAACTTATTGAGTTAAAAAATGGAATGGTTTTGGATGCTTTGCTCTGGGCATTGAAATATAAAGGTTGTGCAATTTCAGGGGATGAGATTGAAGAAATTAAAAAACTGAAATAAGAAAGAATTAAAAATCATATATTTCTAATAATTTTAGGGTGCATAGTTCATTGTTAGAATATCGGTCTCCAGAACCGAAGAGGAGGGTTAGATTCCCTCTGTGCCCATATTTTTCCTACAAAACATTTATAAACACATATGAACTAAAATTCATATGAAATCAAATTCAAATAACACCTACCATGTGTTTTTTACAAATCTTGCTAATCCTTTGAAAATAAATATTATCATAAATCTTAAGGAAAAAGAAAAAAATGTTACTGAACTTTCTAAAGAACTAAATGTTGAGCAGAGCAAAATTTCTCACGCATTGTCTTCTTTAAAATGTTGTAATATTGTTCAGGCAAAGCAAAAAGGAAAACAAAGAATTTATTTTCTGAATAAAAAAACAATTATTCCAATGTTAAAATTAATTGACAAACATGCTCAAAATTTTTGCAGAGGAAAATGTTTGGAGTGTAAATAATGAAAAAAATTTATTTTGATAATGCAGCGACGACAAAAGTTGATGAGAATGTCTTGAAAGCAATGATGCCTTATTTTTCTGAAAAATATGGAAACGCTTCTTCACAGCATTTGATTGGAAACGAGGCGAAAAATGCTTTGGAAAAAAGCAGGAAGATAATTGCAAAATCAATCGGTGCAAGTAGCAGGGAAATTATTTTTACTTCTGGCGGAACTGAATCAAATAATTTTGCGTTGAAAGGTTTGTTTTTTGAAAATTATCCTGAAAAAAATCACATTGTTACGACGAGGATAGAACATGATTGTGTTTTGAACGCATGCAAATGGCTTGAAACACAAGGAGCAAAAGTTACTTATCTTAATGTTGATGACGAAGGTTTTGTTGATTTGAAAAATTTGAAAGATGCGATTACAGATAAAACAATTATTGTGTCGGTTATTCACGGCAATAATGAAATTGGAACAATGCAGGATTTAGAATCAATCGGAAAAATATGCAAGGAAAAAAATGTTTTGTTTCATACAGATGCGTGTCAGAGTTTTACAAAATTTCTGATGGATGTTAAAAAATTAAATCTTGATTTGGTAACTTTAAACTCGCACAAAATTCACGGACCAAAAGGTGTTGGAGCTTTGTATCTTCGGGAAGGTGTTAAAATAAATCCTTTAATTCACGGCGGAGGGCATGAAAAAAATTTGAGAAGTGGGACAGAAAACATTTCTGGAATTGTGGGATTTGCAAAAGCAGTTGAAGTTTCTAATTCACACCGCTCGGTGTACCCCAAATTGCGGAGTACGGGGGCAAAAGATGCAGAAAAAATTACTGAATTAAGAGACAAATTAATCGCTGGAATTCTGCAAATTAAAAATGTAAAACTTAATGGTCCTGTTAAAAATCGGCTCTGCAATAATGTTAATGTTTCTTTCAATGATGTTGAAGGAGAATCAGTCGGAGGGTATTTAGAAAGTTTCGGGATTTACACATCCACTGGCTCTGCATGTGCCTCGCATTCTTTAGAACCGAGCCATGTTTTAAAAGCAATCGGGCTTTCATTGATTCAGTCAA
>DAOWFF010000067.1 GCA_030638105.1 archaeon
CTTTAATTTACCACTTGCTTTTTTGTCCCTGACAAAATTCCACAAGACCTGCAGTGCTTTCGGAGTGTTCAAATCATCGTTCATTGCTTTTTCAAATTCAGCGAGATATTTTTTGTTTGTTTTTGCCCCTTGTAAAAATCTTTTTCTAAGATTTCTCGTGCCCTTTAGGGTATTCGGGGTACGCCAGTGGTGTTTGTCGTCGGAAATATCAGAAATTATATTTTTTAATCTTTTGAGGGATGATTTTGACGCCTCAAGTCCCTGCCAGGTAAAATTTATTTTTTGCCTGTAAATTTTCGTCAGAAAAAAATATCTTAAGTCGGTTGGGGAATATTTTTTTTCTTTTATGTCTTCTAAAGTGTAAAAATTTTTCAGTGATTTTGACATTTTTTTTCCATCAACCAAAACCCATTCATTGTGAAGCCAATAATTTACAAATTTTTGTCTTGTTGAGGCCTCTGACTGGGCGATTTCGTTTTCATGGTGTGGGAAAATTAAGTCCACCCCTCCAAGATGGATGTCAAATGTTTTTCCTAAGTATTTCATAGACATTGCCGAACATTCAATGTGCCAGCCCGGTCTTCCTTTTCCAATTTCTGTCTCCCAAAAAACATCCCCGTCTTTTTCTGTATAAAATTTCCACAAAACAAAATCATTTGCATTTTCTTTGTCATACTCGTCGCTGATAATTCTTTTTGATTTTTGAAGTTCTATATTTTTCAGGTGCGAAAGTTTTCCATAATTTTTAAACTTTTTAATAGAAAAATAAACCCCATCTTTTGTTTTGTATGCCACTTTTTTTTTCAAGAGTTCTTTTACTAACTTGACCATTTCTTTGATATGTTCTGTTGCTCTCGGCATTTTTTCAGGGGTTTCTATGTGCATTTCCTGAATATCTTTTAAAAAAATCTTTTCATACTTTTCAGTAAACTCTCTTAGATTTTTTTTCTGTTTCTGACTATCTCTAATTGTTTTATCATCAACATCTTTCAGATTCATAACTTCTTTAACAGAATATTTTTTAAATTTCAGATGCCTTCGGAGAATGTCGGCAAAAACATAAGCCCTTAAATTTCCGATGTGAATGAAATTGTATATTGTCGGACCGCAAACATAAAAATTAACCTGTGATTTTTTGATTGGTCTGAATGTTTCTTTTTTTCTTGTCAGAGTGTTGAAAAGTTTTAAGGGCATAAGTAATTTAAGAAAAAGTAATTTAAAAAATGTCTTATTTTATTGTAACGAAAAGGTCAACACTGTCGTAGATATCTCCTCTTCTGTCGGCTACTTCAAGAGTGTAAGTCATTTGGCAAATTTTTGCTGTGTCTGGTATGTTGAATATAATTTTTTTGGAATGTGTCAAACTACTAGCAGACGCAACACGGATATCGTCTTGTGATTTTCCTAAACTTATTAAGTTCTCTGCCTGAATTTTAGTCATTGTGCAAGCAGTTCCTATTTCAGTTACAGAGACCTTTGAGGAAAAGGATTCTTCGTCTGGATGATCGTTATACAGTCCCCAACCAAAAGCATCGCTCTGGCCTTTTTTAATTGTTAAGGATCTTGTCTGAGGATAAATCACAACTCTTTGACCTTCATCAGAAGAATATAATTTATTTATTTCGTCGTATAATTGCTGTTCAGTCATGTCTATTGCCCCTCTTGCTGTTCCGAAAATCCGCTGAACTAAAAAAATTCCCAGAACCAGAACACTCATAAGTAAAACGATTGTAACGATTGTGCCGACGCTCATTTCCATTGCTCCGTGTTTTTGTTTCATTTTAAATTGCTGGGAAGTTTTGAAGAGAATTTGTTCCTATGTAAAATGCGAAGATGATAAGCAAGATTAAAATAATTGCACTTGTAATAATTCCGATTTTGCTGAACTTCCTTGCTTTTTTTGAAAGTTCTGTTGTTTGCTTGTTTGTTATCTGCAATCCCAAAATTCCAGCGACAAGTCCGCCGACAGGCGACACAAACGACAACGCAAGAATTATACTCGCAAGTCCGAGAACATAACCTGCTCTTGTTTCAAAATCAGTTTTATCAACCATCTTTATTTTATTAATTGTTTTTGTTTTATAAATGTTTTTATGAATTTTTCGCTTCTTCAATTTCTCTTTTGTCTTTTAATTTCGTGTCGCAAACTTTATAAATTGAAATCTGCTCGGTTTTTTACCTGCGAGTTAGTTTAATAAACTCAGCGTAAGTGGGAAGTAATACTTCTCAGTTAATAAAA